>JAMOMM010000371.1 GCA_027067085.1 Hyphomicrobiales bacterium | reverse complement strand
ATTTTGATCGCGTGTTGCCTTATTCGGCCCGATCAGCCATTTCAATGATGGCATCAATAGCGACAACAGATTCTGCCTCATCCAAAAACGGTACGTGCGCACGATTAGGAACAAGAGCTGTAATCAGTCCATCATGTTTTTCAGCCATTTTTGCCACGGTTTCATCACTAAGTAAGTCAGAGTTTTGCCCACGGATCACCGCGACTGGCAAGCCAGCCATTGCTTCAAAAGCCTCCCACACTTCAGGGATTTTACCAGCTTTAACGAAGTCCGATGAGGGGAAGGTTTTCATGAGGTCAAAGTCATAGTCGGGCGTTATTTCACCGTCTATTTCACGATATGTGCAATGGGCAAAATCCATCCAGTCTTGATCGCTCAGCCCAGAGAACCCGACATAATAGTCTTTCAATCCTGAAACCAGACTGTCCCAATCCGTAATTTTTGATCGCGTACCAATGGAATCAGATATTTTTATGAGCCCATAGTCATCAATTTTGGGGCCAATATCGTTCAAAATAATGCCCTTGATCCGATGTTTGTGGACCATAGCCATAAGCATTGAAATCAAACCTCCACGTGATGTTCCCAGCAATACAACGTGCTCGACTTCAAGTTCATCTAGCAGCTTTATCGCATCGTCCATCTCAACATTTGGCTCATACGTCTTCCAGTCATCGGCATATTGCGAAAGCCCTCGACCACGACAATCTATGCTGATAACGCGGCGATCAGAACAAAGGCGCTCGGCAACTTTATGAAAATCCTTACTATTCCGCGTCAATCCAGGAAGACAAAGAACAGTGGTTTTCCCACCTTTAACTGGCCCATAATCACGCGCATACAGTTTTAATCCGTCGTTGCTGGAAAAGTAGTGTTCGCGAAAAGAGGGGCTAGTGAGCATTAGTTGCAACCTTGTATCAAAGCGGTGAGAGAGCGGGCGTTGCCGCATTTAGCATTGGCTTTTTTCTTACCCGTTGAAGAAACTGAAGGAGGGGTTCCACGGGCTAAGTCATTACTAATATTCGTCATCGCACGTGGGTTCAACCTTGAGCGATAAATATGGGTGTTTTGCATAACCTTTTGAACATATTTTCTTGTTTCCGTAAGCGGAATTGACTCAATCCAATCAATTGCGAGCAATTTGTTATGACGCGGATCGCCATACTTTTTTACCCATTTTTTAGCATTGCCCGGGCCTGCGTTATACCCTGCAAATGACATAATATAAGAGCCGTTAAAGTTGGCAATAATGTCACTTAGATAGGCTGTTCCCATCATCACATTATATGAAGGATCAAGGATGAGACGGCCAGTTGAATGGCGCAGTTTATATTTTTTGCCTAGCCAACGGCCTGTTGCAGGCATGATTTGCATTAAACCGCGAGCACCAACATAGCTCCGAGCTGTTGAACTAAATTCACTTTCTTGACGTGCAAGTGCATAAACAACAGAGCGTTCAACTTGGCCCCTAATAACTTTAATCTTTGGCATAGCGCGAATTGGATACGACCAGTTATCAATGTCGATTCCATAAGCGCCCACAGCTTTGGCTAAGCGAAGTGAAAGGTGTGAACCACCTAAAGAGTGCATAATTGATGCCGCAGCAGAAGCTTGCGCACGGGTTTTAACTTTCCGCGAAATTGGCCAAACAAAAGAACCTAACTCGCGATTTCCGCCTGAGCGTTTCAAAAGAGAAACCGCACGAACCAGCTCTAAACGGGCAACCTTGTTTTTTGTTGCTTTATCAAAGTTGGTAACCTTGATCGGAATTGGTTTGCGTCCTTGGCCCAATGCCTCGCGAGCAAGCAAGGCGTAGAATAGAGTAGGGGTCCGTGCTGCGCGTTTGTAATATTTATCGGCATTGGCTTTGTCGCCAAGTACTAAATAAGCCCGTCCAGCCCAATATGCCCCCCGAGATTTTTGCGTTCGGCTTTTTGCACGTGATGCCAGTTTAGTGAAGTGGCCAACAGCAGTTTTTGCACGACCCAGTTTTCGCAGAGCAATCCAGCCTGATAAAAACTCACCTTCTTCAAAGTGCTTACCACGTGAAAATCCATGTCGGCGCGCATTAGTATAAAGCGTTTTCCAATGGCGTTTGTTTGCTCGACCTAACAATTCCCTAATAACCAAGCGCCGTTCGACCCACCAAGCAGCTTGATCGTAAACACCAGATGTTTTCGAGGAAACCGATGTTAGAATATTCAAGGCAGATGTGAAATTACCTTTTTTACGGTAATAACGTGCCAAGGCATACTTTATGGCCAATTTACCGCGAACCGATGAGGGCAAACGTTTATATAGCGTCAGCGCATTGCCGCGTCGCCGAATAAGTGCTTGGGCAGCTTTTGCCGCTTGCACGTGTTGGCGAGAAATTAAACCAGCCGTGCTGATAGCTGCATTGGTTTTTTGTGCATGAATTAGAATCCATAACCGTCGCTCATGGTCAGCGCGTGTAAGCAACCCGCGAAGTTGGGCCAGAATAGTTCCCTTGGTTTTATCGCCAAGTTGTGGGTTCATCCATGCTCTTAAAACAGCTTTACGAGCAGCTCTTTTATTGCCGCGTGACAATTCTAATTTGGCAAGTGCCGCATAGCCCGCTGACGAATAGGGCTTGTTGACCTTAAAATGATTAGCAATCGTTTGCATAGAGGCACCACCCCACAACAACCGCCGTTCAGCAAAACTCTTTAAATTGCCCAGACGTGGCCACGTTGGATTATTGCGAACAAAGGCGTTTAACCGAGCATACCCAGCCTTTTTAGGTTCCTTGCGCAAATAAATCCATTCCACCAATTTGTTGGTAAGCGGATCTCGTGCTTGTCGCGCCAAAGAAAATGCATCGCCAAACTTATTCAACAGCGCAGCATTTACCGCACGCACTTTGATGTTGCCAGATGAAACTCGTTTGTTTTTGCGTCCAAAAGTGTCTGAAACACCCGGTTCTGAATCTTCTTTTCGTGCCAATGCTGGCGTAAAGCCAAGGCTGGTAACGAAAACGCTCAATAACAAAGTGAAACTGATTAAGGATAGCGCCCGCCGGTCCATGATCGCCATAAATTGTCTTTCATTAGTTTTTAAGAATCAACGTTTTAGTTGATTTAGCCTAAGATGGTCTCCAAATTTGACCGCTATATGGCTGCTCAATGTGAGCGAATTAAAAAACGGGAATAGATGTCTTGCCCCGTTTCTTTTAAAGCCTTATGTTGCGGACACTTTTGGTCGATAAGTTTATCATATGACTTTAAGGTAATTATGGTTACTAAAGTGTTTAAAACGCTTCATGATATGTTTGGGTGAACCCCAGCATGAAGCGCGATAAAGACAATTACTTAAACATGGCTTTTTGCTTTCGTAAAAGCAGAAGCCCTCTAGGAGCAAGTACGATGCAGTTCAAAGGGTCTATTCCAGCCTTAATCACCCCCATGTTAAATGGCGCTGTTGATGAAAAGGCCCTCAAGAATCTGGTCAACTGGCATATTTCTGAGGGAACATCAGGCATCGTACCTGTTGGCACCACTGGCGAAAGTCCAACACTTAGCCATGAAGAGCATTACCGTGTGGTTGAAATTGTTGTTAAAGAAACAGCGGGCCGCATCCCTGTTATTGCAGGTGCGGGTTCAAACAATACGATTGAAGCGGTAGAGTTTGCAAAACATGCCGAAAAAGTTGGTGCTGATGCGATTTTGACAGTGACACCATATTACAACAAACCTTCGCAAGAAGGTATGTATCTTCACTTTAAAGCGGTTGCAGATGCGGTTTCAATTCCAGTGTTTTTATACAATGTGCCTGGTCGCACCGTTGTCGCATTTTCAGTGGAAACAGCAGACCGCCTTTACAAGGATTGCAAAAATGTGATCGGCACAAAAGATGCAACAGCTGATCTGGCGCGTCCAAGTCAACAACGTGTTTTGAGCGGACCAGATTTTATTCAACTGTCGGGCGAAGACGCAACAGCATTGGGCTTTAACGCTCACGGTGGTGTTGGCTGTATTTCAGTAACCGCAAACGTTGCCCCTGCATTGTGTGCACATTTTCAAGCTGCAACGCTTAAAGGTGATTACGAAGCAGCGCGTAAAATTCAAGATCGCCTTATGCCATTGCATGATGCGATGTTTACAGAGCCAAGTCCTGGACCCGCAAAATATGGCGTAAGCTTGCTTGGCCATTGCACCGATGAAGTGCGTTTGCCAGTCACGACAATTAGTGATGCCTGCAAAGCCCAAGTAAAAGCTGCTATGGTTTACGCTGGCCTCATAAATTAAAGAACGGAATAAGTGCTATGTCTGCCAAGAGCGGCGGTCGCAAAAAAAGGAATGATAGCGGTGGCGGCAAGGTCATCGCTGATAACCGAAAAGCCCGCTATAATTACGAAATTTTAGAGACGTTTGAAGCGGGCATTGCGTTGCAAGGCACTGAGGTAAAAGCCTTGCGTGAAAGTGGCGCCAATATCCGCGAGAGCTATGTTTCACCTGAACATGATGAACTGTTTCTGGTCAACGCCCACATTGATGAATACAAGTTTGGTAATCGTAACAACCACACACCACGCCGCCCACGTAAACTGCTTATGAAGCGCCGCGAGATCGACAAATTAGGGCAGGGCGTTCAACGTGATGGCCTCACCATCGTTCCACTAAAAATGTATTTCAATGAACGCGGTTTGGTGAAGATGTCAATTGGATTAGCCAAGGGCAAGAAGTTGCACGACAAACGTGAAACTGAAAAGAAACGTGACTGGGCCAAACAAAAAGCCCGCGTTATGAAAGAGTTTGGCTAAGTCTTAAATTCGTCACAACATTTAAAATCCATCGCGGCCGACAACTGGTATCGCGATAAAACGCCCGTCATCGCCTTCAAATCCAGTTGAAAAAACCTGCACAATATTTATCAGTACATCGCGGTTTTTTGCGCTGTAAAAAAACACATGCGTTAGGCGATAATCCACGGCGCAACCACGCGATTTCGGCAACCGTTTGAAAGCACTATCTTGATGAATAACCCGTTTAGGGCCACCAGAAAAGGGTTTGAGTGACAAAGAAAAACCCATAGGTTCAGCCGCACTGCGTACACATTCTGGCATTGGCACGGGAATAAGCGCAATCTCAATATTATACGTCAAACTACTAACTGGATTTAATGATGACAGGCTAAACGCAGCTTTATGAGAGTTTGCACTAATCTCGGTCGTTGGGTTGTAAACCAATAAATTACCAGGTTTTTGAATGCCTAGTTTTTGTAAAAGGGGTGCTGCTTTCTGTAAATTTGGTTTGCGAACATCTGAATAAAGCGAGGCGTTTTCGTCTTTTAATTTGAACCGCAACGGTGTTCCTTTAACCCAGCTGTCGCGCTCTGTATCAATGATGAATATTTCAGAATACGGAAATCCAGAACCATCTTGAACACCGTATTGCTCAAACGCATAATACTTGCCATCTGTCGAAAACCCGATAGAGCGAACCGTTGCAAAATCTCCAGCAAAAGAAGCAGAAATTGTCGCAAAAAATGTAAGGAGTATAGAGAAAACAACAAGGAGCTTACGCATAACAATTTCCAATCACAAAAACTCACTCCAAAGTATAGCTGGAGCCAAGTAATTTGGTACTCTTTTAGGCCGAGAAAATAATGATTTAAGTCAAATGTTTGCAGACAATTTCAAAGGCATCTTCGAACATTTTTGTTGTCAACTTTTTGGTGTTGGTGTTGTAACGCGAGCAATGATAGCTATCGACCATAACGATGTTGCCCAATTGGTGCACAGCGCCATGACCAAACTTATAATGACCACGAACCAAACCAAAATTGATTAAGATGGCATCGTGGGCAATTTTGCCAAGCGCAAGGATGACTTGCAGATTTGGCATGACCCCAAGCTGGCGTTGAAAAAATGTATTACATGTTTTAATTTCTTGCGTTGTCGGTTTATTTTGTGGCGGCACACAGCGCACCGCATTAACGATAATACAATCTTTTAAAACCAAACCATCATCTGGCCTTGCATCAAACTTACCCGTTGAAAAGCCAAATTTATCAATAGTGGCATAAAGCAAATCTCCCGCATAATCGCCCGTGAAGGGCCGCCCGCTCAAATTGGCACCGCGCAAACCTGGTGCCAACCCAGCGATCATAAACCGAGCGTCATTGTCACCAAATGGGTCAACAGGCCCATTGTGCCATTCAGGGTGTAATTCGCGTTGCTCACCGATGAAAGAATTTAGTCTTGGGCATAAATTACAATCGTGGTCAGGAATAATTTGGTCTGTTGTTTGTTGGGTCATTTTCAGTAACTTCCTAACCAGACTTTTTGCCAATTTCTGATTCTAAATCAGACAGTTCGACAAAATGGTCAACCTGCCGTCTTAGCTCGTCAGCCACCATTGAAGGCTTGGTTTTAGTGCTAGAGATCACGCTGACACGACAACCTTTGCTCTGCAATGATTTAACCAATGCGCGAAAATCCCCATCTCCTGAAAAGATGATAATATGATCTAGGTGGTCGGCCATTTCCAGCGCATCAACAACCAATTCAATATCCATGTTGCCTTTGATGGATTTAACTCCATTGGCATCAACAAAGGTTTTTGCTGGTTTTGTCACCAAGCTGTACCCGTTATAGTCGAGCCAATCGAGTAGCGGTTTGAGCGCAGAATAATCAGGATCATCAGAAACTGCTGTGTAATACAACGTGCGGACAAGGCGGCCCTTTGACTGAAAAAACTTTAAAAGTTTTTTGTAATCAATATCAAAACTCAATTGCTTGATGGTGGAGTGTAAATTGGCACCATCGATAAATAGGCCAATTCGTTCGTCAGGATAGAAAATCATTAGGTTTCATCCAAAAAATTGATAAAATAAAAAAGCAATTATACAATAGTTTGTATTGTGTTGGTCAAGCTGTATTGGTCTTGGGGGGAGTTTTATTTATGATTTTAATTGGATTGGGTTCAAATGTGCCTGGACGATGGGGCAAGCCGCAGCAAACCATAGAAAAGGCGTTGGAAAAGCTTAACGAAGCCCCGTGCCAAGTATTGGTCGCCTCGACACTCATTAAAACCGCACCATTTGGCATGGTTGACCAACCAGACTTTGTAAACGCGGTTGCAAGTATATCGTGCAGTCTCACACCAAAAGAACTGATGGCGCACCTCCATGATGTCGAATTGCTTGCAGACCGCCGCCGCACGGTACGGTGGGGACCGCGTACCTTGGATTTGGATTTGCTGGATTACAACGGACAGGTGCTTGAAGGCGAGGGGGAGACAAAAGGACATCAAAAGCCGCTGAAATTACCACATCCTGGCATTCCTCAACGATTATTTGTTCTTGAACCAATCGCAGAGATAGCGCCAGATTGGGTTCATCCCATTTTAAACAAAAGCGTTAAGTCTCTAATTGCTGACTTGAAGTGACTCATCAAATGTGTTGGCCATGGTGAACTTTCTGTTACCAACTCGCTGTAAAGGTTGACTTTCGGTAAAGAATGAGGCACGCCCTTAAGTTGAGTTGGGTAAAACTGATATTCAGACAAACGATAAGGAATTGAAATGCGGCTTAAAACTCTTACGTGCCTCGCAATTGCGGGTGCTTTTTTTGCAACAGCTTCTGGGCTTCAAGCAAAAACCAAAGTTAATTTTACCAGCACTGTTTTTGGTGGATCTTCAAGCTCAAGCAAGAAGTCGGCATACCGTGGTTATGGTTACAAGGGTAAAACAACGGTTTCCTACAGCCGCAAATTGCGCGCTGGCACAATCGTTATTAGCACCAAAGAGCGCCGCCTTTATTATGTATTGGGCAATGGTAAAGCAATTAAATACGGTGTTGGTGTTGGCCGAACAGGGTTTTCTTGGCGTGGTCGCAAACGGATTACCCGTAAAGTTGAATGGCCTACATGGACACCACCAGCATCAATGCGGGCGCGTGAAGCCAAAAAAGGCATTATCCTTCCTGTTCAAATGAAGGGTGGCCCAAGTAACCCACTTGGCGCGCGTGCACTATACCTTGGCGGTTCGCTTTATCGTATTCACGGCACCAACGCTGCGCACACAATTGGTGGTGCAGTTTCAAGTGGTTGTATCCGCATGTTGAATAGTGAAGTGAAAGATCTTTACAGCCGGGTTCGCATGGGCGCTCTTGTTATTGTCGAATGAGACACTATTTAAGAGTTGTATAAGACCAAATAACTTGCTTTTTCTCGTGGATGCCCGTAAAAGGGCGTCCACAGAGACGTTACAGAACTGTTTGCGCTACATTTGTGCGCGAAGCAGGCTTTTTTTTACTAACAAAACAAGGAAACGAGCTTTATGGCGCGCGTTACCGTTGAAGATTGTGTTGAAAAGGTTCCAAACCGATTCGAATTAATTTTGTTAGCTGGCCACCGTGCCCGCTTAGTTTCACAAGGCGCTCCTTTGACCGTCGATCGTGATAACGATAAAAACCCAGTTGTTGCATTGCGTGAAATCGCTGATGAAACGATTGATCGGGGAGATCTTAAAGAAGATCTTATCCACTCTCTACAAAGCCATGTTGAAGTTGATGAGCCCGAAGAAACAGATATGCCATTGTTGCCAGCAGCTGAAGGCCAAGTCATGGCTGACGGTCAAACGGGTGATTCTGG
>JAMOMM010000370.1 GCA_027067085.1 Hyphomicrobiales bacterium | reverse complement strand
TGCAATAATCACCGTTATGGCCGCAGCCATGGCCACGCAAAAGGCGCGGATCATATCAAGTTCAGTAATTTCTGAACCAACGGTTTTAATCAATCGAGGACCGTAAAGCGCCAGACCAACAACAATGCCGCCTGCACCAATAACCATTACCCAAAGAGGAATGGCCGCCTTTTTAACAACGTCTCCCGTTGCAAGGGCATCATTGATGGCAGCTAGTGGGCCAACTGCATTAGCAACATCGTTTGCACCATGGGCAAAACTGAGGAGTGCTGCGGCAAAAACCAATGGCACGGCAAATAGTTTATTGACGCTTTCGCGGTTATTAGGCATCGAATCTGCAGCGCGAGCAATGAGTGGCTTAACGATGAAATAAATAGTGATTGCAATAACAAGACCAATGCCAGCTGCTGAGAGTAAATCAAATTTCCAAAGTTTCTTTAGGCCTTTTAAAACCAAATAGGTTGAGAACGCCAACGCCATGAATGAAATGAGTATCGGCACCATCTTTTTGGCGGCGGCTAGTTTGTCGGTTTTATATACAATAGAGTTTTTAATCAGATACAAGAACGATGCTGCAATAATACCACCGAGCACGGGAGAGATCACCCAGCTGGCAGCGATTTTTCCCATCGTTGCCCAATTAACAATTGCCCAGCCACCCGCTGCAATGCCTGCACCAAGCACACCACCAACAATTGAGTGCGTGGTTGAAACAGGGGCGCCAACCAATGTCGCCACATTTAACCAGATTGCGGCGGCCAAAAGAGCGGCCATCATGGCCCAAATAAAGGTTTGGCTGTCTTGAATTAGATCAGGATTGATAATACCTTTTTTGATGGTACTCACAACTTCACCACCAGCAATCAACGCACCACCTGCTTCAAACGCGCCAGCGATCAAAATAGCTGCAAATAATGACATTGCCCCAGCACCAACAGCTGGTCCAACATTGTTGGCAACATCATTGGCACCGATGTTCATCGCCATATAGCCACCAATGACAGCGGCAACAACGAGTAAAAATCCACCTTGAGTGCCAGTAGCCAATGGCGTAGCAAACACGTAAACTGCAAACAGGAATGCAATTGCAATCATTAGTTTCATTAAATTGGGGACTGATAGGCTACTTGTATTCATAATACTAAAATCCATAGCTAGATTGGCAGTATAGCGACGGTACGTGAGGGGTGCGTGAAGTTTTGTGTTACACGTCCGTCATGAAAATGTCACTTGTCATCATTGGCTGGGTTTTAGTCTGCCTTGGCACTTTTAGCAATGGAAATCACTGCTAATCTGGGCATAAAAAAAGATGCATCCTGAATTCAGAATGCATCCAAAAATTTGTACAAATCCTTACACAATATCGATGTATTGTTTATTGAGTAACACCCACTTTTTTGACCCTACGACGATCACCAGCGGGCTGGTAAGCGATGTTGGCATGGTAGTCGCAATACGGCGTGCCCGCTTGTGGTGAATGGCCGCAAAAACAAAAATCATCCGTACCTGGATCACCCAAAGGCCAACGGCACGTCTTATCAGTTAGTCCCAAAATGCCAATGCGCTCACCTTCAGGAATATCAACCAAACGAATAGGTTCTGGCGCTGGTTCACGCTTTGCAAGTGCACTTGCTGCTATTTTCTGGCGCAAGCCTTCGTTGCCGGCTGATTGAACCTTTTTAGGTGCACTAGGCTGGCGAGGACGACGAGCGCGCGGTTTTGCAACCCGTGTTGGGCTGCCTCGACCTGATAAGCCTAGGCGGTGAACTTTACCAATAACCGCGTTACGCGTAATGCCATCGCCAAGCTGGGCAGCGATTTGGCTGGCGCTTAAACCATCCATCCACAACTTCTTTAGTATTTCCACCCTTTCGTCAGGCCATGTATTCTTTTTAGGTTTTTTCACCTGATCGTTGCCGCTCATAGATAGAATCCTTCCTTGCTCGCAAAAGTCGATAAAACTTTCGCGCTATTGTTATTACGCATATTTGAAAACGCTACATTTCGTGCTTGATAAATACTAACCTACTATATCAAGCGAATCAGGCGCAAGAATCAGAGGCCACTTTTTTAAAGTTTTCCCCAACAAGTCTTCAAGCAGGTCGTAATCATCATGGTTAATAAAAAGTAAAGCCTATCTGGAGGAGGCGGTCTATGCGGCGTTCTGACTCAGGGGGATAACCTGTTAGAATGGCAAGCTTTGCCACAATCGGCAGATCAATTGACGATTTGGGTTTTTGTGTTATAACTCGTTTCTTTTTGAAACCTAAACAAACACGTGCCGCCGCGACTGGCGGCTTTTTTAATTTGGAGATTGTTAAAGTGACTAGCGCCTTGATGAAAACGTACAACAGAACACCAATCGCTTTTGAGCGTGGTGAAGGTGTGCGATTATTCACTAAGGACAACGATGCTTATATCGATTTTGGTGCAGGGATTGCTGTTTCAAGCTTGGGCCATGGCCACCCAACTTTGGTGAACGCACTAAAAGACCAAGCCGAGAAGCTTTGGCACACATCAAACCTTTATCAAATCCCAGGTGGTGAAACGCTGGCAACCCGTTTGGTTGAGGCAACATTTGCAGACGTTGTGTTTTTCACCAATTCAGGTGCTGAAGCAGTTGAAGCTTGTATTAAAGCAATCCGTAAATATCATTCTTCAAAAGGTGCGCCAGAAAAATATCGCGTCATCACCTTTGAAGGAGCGTTTCATGGCCGCACGCTAGCAACGATCGCTGCTGGTGGAAAAGCCCAATATCTTGATGGCTTTGGCCCCAAGGTTGATGGTTTCGATCAGGTTCCTTTAGGCGACATTGAAGCCGTTAAAGCAGCAATTACTGATGAAACAGCCGGTATTCTTATTGAGCCTATTCAAGGTGAAGGCGGCATTCGCGCTGTTTCTAATGCCTTTTTGAAAGACTTACGCCAATTGTGCGATGACCATGGGCTTATATTTGCCCTTGATGAAGTGCAATCTGGTGTTGGTAGAACGGGTAAACTATTTGCCCATGAGTGGGCCGACGTTAAGCCAGATATGATGGCTGTTGCCAAAGGTATTGGCGGCGGCTTTCCGATGGGGGCATTTCTTTCCACCAATGACGCGGCAAGCGGCATGGTCGCTGGCGTGCACGGCACAACATTTGGTGGCAACCCTTTAGCTATGGCTGTTGGCAATGGCGTACTTGATGTAATTCTGGCTGATGGGTTTTTGGAACAAGTGCGCCAGCGCGGTATCAACCTCAAACAAAAACTAGCGCGCCTTGCAGATGAACATAGCGACATCATTGAAGAAGTGCGCGGCGTTGGTTTGTTTATGGGGATCAAATGTAAAGTGCCTAATAGCGATGTCGTTAATGCCTTTATTGACGAAAAACTACTCACCGTTCCCGCTGGTGAAAACGTGGTTCGCATCATCCCGCCCCTCATCGTTAGTGATGAGGAATTAGTTGAGGCAGTTTTAAAAATGGATCGCGCTTGTAAAAAACTTGCAAACAAGAATAAATTAACGAACGAGGAAGCCAAATAATGTCGAACTCCCCAAACCACTTTCTAGAGATTTCGCAATTTGATTCAGCTACCTTGAACACCATCCTTGACGATGCCCAAACCATGAAAGATGGACGCAAAGGCCAACCCAAAGGTATGGTTGAAGCTGACAAGCCTTTGGCCGGTAAAATCTTGGCGATGATATTTGAAAAACCCTCAACCAGAACCCGTGTTTCTTTTGATGTTGGTATGCGCCAATTAGGCGGTGAGACCTTGGTTTTATCCAGCGCTGATATGCAGCTTGGCCGCGGTGAATCCATTGCCGATACAGCGCGCGTATTATCGCGCTTTGTCGATGGCATTATGATCCGCACCACGGGCAACGAAAAGTTGTTAGAATTAGCCGATGCGGCCACCGTGCCCGTCATTAACGCCCTGACAGACTTTAGCCACCCATGCCAAGTTATGGCTGATATGCAAACGTTGCGCGAACATAAGGGTGATCTATCAAAGCTCAAACTTGCATGGGTTGGAGACTTTAATAATGTGACCAATTCGTTCATTCATGCTTCAGCTCGCTTCGGCTTTGAACTCGACATTGCTTTTCCGAAAGAAATCGAACCAAATCACGACGTTCTGTCTTGGGGCCGTGACAATGGCGCAAAGATTACCGTTGGCCATGATGCTGATGCCGCAGCAAAAAATGCTGATTGCATTGTTACTGACACATGGATTTCGATGGGCGATGCCAATGATACGGGTGAAAATAAAAACCTGCATAATCAATTCTCACCATTTCAGGTCAATGATGCCTTGATGGACAAAGCAAAAGGTGATGCGTTATTTATGCATTGCTTGCCTGCTCATCGCAATGAAGAGGTAACCGATAAGGTTATGGACGGGCCACAGTCTGTAGTGTTTGATGAAGCCGAGAACCGTTTACACGCGCAAAAAGCTATCTTAAAATTCTGTATGAGTGAAACTTGAGGTCAAAAGCATGACTGATAATCCTACTGATAGTCCTATTGGCAGCCCTACTGACAATACTAAAGAAAACACCGCAATTGATGACAACATCGTATTGCCATTTGAGGTAAAACCACTTGGTTCTCGCGGGCGCGTTGTGCGGCTTGGCAGCGTGATTGATGAAATCATTCAAAAACATGATTATCCCGATAGCGTATCGCGCTTACTTGGTGAAGCCGTTAGCCTTGTTGCATTGCTTGGCAGTGCTTTAAAGTTTGAGGGCAAGTTGATTTTGCAAACCCAAACCGATGGCCCTGTTTCGATGATTGTGGCCAATTACACATCAAACGGCAGTAAGGCTGGACATATCCGTGGTTACGCCCACTTTAATGCCGAAGCTGTCGCTGCTTGTGAGAATGAAAACAAACTTATTGGTAAAGGGCGCTTGGCGCTGACGATCGATCAGGGCGAACATATGGACAACTATCAAGGTATTGTTGCCTTGAACGGGCAAACCATCAGCGATGCTGCCCATGGTTATTTTAAACAATCTGAACAAATCCCAACGGCGCTCAAACTTTCTGCTGGTATCATTGAGACCGACGGCGGGAAATCATGGCGTGCGGGCGCTATTATTATTCAACACATGCCCGAAGATGGCAATGCCAGCCCAGTTGGCTTTCCTTCTGTTGATCCACTTTCTGGCGAAGTCAGGGGTGGATTTGACCAAAACTACGTTGAAAACGAAAACTGGGCGCGGGCGCGGGCTTTGCTTGAAACGGCACAAGACCACGAATTGCTTGACCCAACGCTTGAACCAGAGCGTTTGTTATACCGTCTTTACCATGAAGACGGGGTAACGGTTTATGACAAAACCACGCTTGAACATCAATGCACCTGCTCGCGCGAAAAGGTTTTAGATACACTTTCTAGCTTCTCACAAGATGATCGCGATGCCATGGTGGTCGATGGTAAAATTGAAGTGACGTGTCAGTTTTGTTCAAAAGTTCAAACTTTCAAAGCTGGTAGTGTTTAAACGAACCTAAAACTGGCCTTAACTGGCTGAAACTTCACGTTTGCCACGCTTTCCTGGATGTAGTTCCACAACACGATCAGGGATAACCACCCAAAACACAGCGCCCATATCGGCATCTGTAATCAACCGTAATTCACCGCCATGGGCGCGGGTTAGTTCGTTAGAAATCGCTAAACCAAGCCCCGTGCCTCCTGCCCGTGCGCCGCCTGTAAAGGCCTCAAACAGGTGTTTGCGGGCACGAGCTGGAACGCCCGGGCCATTATCACGCACTTCAATAGTGGTTACACCGCCTTCGCGCCAAGCTTTCATTCGGACAGAACATTCACGCAAAGCAGTGCCTTGTTTTATTGAGCTTTCTAACGCCTGAACTGCATTTCGCGATAGGTTCATCAAGATACGGTAAAGTTGTTCACGATCAGCATCGATAACCAAGTCAGCAGCAATATCATTGTACAACGTCACGTGGTTTGAAGCTTGAATAACGCCGGCGTCTATCACTTCTTCAGCCAGAGGGCGCAAATCAAACCGTTCGCGCGTTGGTGGGTGCTCATTGGCGCGGCCAAATTTTAATGTTTGCTCACAAAACCCGATGGCCCGATCAAGCGATGAAATGAGCTTGGGGGCAAACTTTTGCACCGTGGGATCATCTATCATGCTCAAGCGGTCAGACAATAACTGGGCTGAGGCCAACATATTGCGCAAATCATGCGAGACTTTTGATACGGCGAGGCCAAGAGCTGCCAAGCGGCTTTTTTGGTGCAGGGTTGTCGAGAGCTGAACTTGCATGTGTTTAAGCTCGCGTTGAGCAATGCCAATTTCATCTTGGCGATCATCGGGTGAAATAATTCGACTTTGATCTTCTGGGTCATCGGCAAATCGGAGCATATTGAGGGTGAATTTGCGCAAAGGGCGCACTAAAACATAATTGAGCGCCAAAAACACCATGGCCGCAACGATGAATGACAGAAAGATAGACAGACTTAAAATGTTGACGGAAAAAGTCAGCATTGCATCGCGCAACGGCTTTTCACTCAAGGCAATCTCAATGTCTGTACCCGTCATTTTTGGTGGATGATCGGTGATGCCAATTAAGCGATCTTTTGTACGGAACAATACTGCAAAGGCATCGACCATTGGCATAATCCATTGACGTTCACGTAGATCAAATTTTTCCTCAATCATCAAATCTCCGTCTGCTTGCAGCATTAAATGGCGAGATGACCCCTTGTTAAGGGCAATTATTTTAACTTCAGCGCCGCGCAAAAGTTCCTTTTTAAGCATATTAGAGATCTGGTTATCTTGGGCTGCTTCTACTGCTAGCGCTGCAACTTCTGCTACTGCGACCCTACTCTTCAGCCACGTAATGCGGAAATTAGCAATTGATGGCAAAAATATTAGAACCTCACCAATCAGAACAAAAATAATTGTCATAACCAGCACTTTTCCAGACAGACCACGCCAAATGCGCGCTTTAAGGTCTTGCTCTGAAGTTTTTACGGTTTTATTGGTTTTTTCTGTCACGTTGAGGTCCAATAGTTTTAATGGCTGGTTTTAACAGCATTTGCAGCCAGATATTTAGCCAAACTTCTTTAGCCAACCTATAACACGCCTGATGATTGGTTTGGCAGGATAATCGGCATAATTGGTAATGGCAACACGACGCGAGACCTCTGCCCACGTGGGATAAGCAACGACTTGATTCATCATGGCTGATATTTTCAGACCTGACGAAATTGCCAAAGCCCACGCTTGGATTAACTCGCCAGCATTTGGAGAGGTGATGGTGCAGCCTAAAATTTTACCGTTTTTTGCAATCACGGCGGTTATCAAACCATAGGTCGCGCGTTCGGCACGCGCACGATCGTTTTCAGAAAATGACCAACTTAAAACCTTATGATTTATACCTTGTTTGGTGGCCATTTCTTCGTTCAAACCAACGTGGGCTAATTCTGGATCGGTATAGGTTACCCACGGCACATGTTCGGTTTTATTGGTAATGGGCAAGCGGAATAAAATGTTTTTCGTGACCAAACCAGCCTGATAACCAGCCACATGCGTAAACTGCAAACCACCTGCAACATCGCCAATGGCATAGACTTTTGAGTTGGTGGTTTTTAGGCCTTTATCAACAACAATACCGCGCGGTGAGTATTCAATACCAGCCTTTTCAAGCCCAAGGCCATCAACATTTGCGCGGCGGCCAGCAGCAACTAATAAATGCGAACCGTTAATTTGACGTTGTTTGCCACCATCATCTAAATCTATCCTAACGCCCTGTTTTGTTTGAGAAATATTGGATATTTTAATTCTTGAAAGAATCTCAATACCTTCGTTTTTCAATCTTTCCAATACTATGGAAGTGTGATTCTTATCATCTTTTCCCAGTGGATCAAAAGCCTCGAGCACTGTTACGGTTGAGCCGAGGCGCGAATGGGCCTGGGCCATCTCCATACCAATGGGACCACCACCAATAATAACCAATCGTTCGGGACATTTGCGCAGATCAAAAATGTTTTCATTGGTGAGGTAATCAACGTTATCCAACCCAGGGATCGGCGGCGCAGCGGCGCTTGATCCCGTGGCGATAACGAAACGGCGGGCTTTGATTTTCTTGCTATCAGCTTCAACCGTTTGATGGTCGATGAATTGCCCTGGCGCTTGAATGACGGTAACGCCAAGGCTTTCAAAGCGTTCAACAGAATCATGTGGGGCGATGCCCGCAATAACCCCTTTTACGTGATCGTTTACTTTGGCAAAATCGACTTTAGGTTTTTGGGCTTTTATGCCAAATGGTTCACCCGTTGAAAACGCATGGGCGTGTTTTGCTGCTGCTAATAATGCTTTTGAGGGCACACAGCCTGTATTCAAACAATCCCCACCCATTTCAGCTTTTTCAATCAAAACAACGTGTTCACCAAAGCTAGCAGCTGCCGCGGCAACACTTAGACCGCCAGAACCAGCGCCAATAACGCAAATATCACAAAAAATGGTGTTTGAAGCTTTAGGCATACAATCATCCTATACCAATATTTAAAATGAGGGCGAAACAAATCTTAAAGCTCAAGACGCTGAAGCTTTGGCACGGGCTTTCCAATGTTTGATCGCAAAGGGGATAAGCGAAACAAAACCAAGCG
>JAMOMM010000369.1 GCA_027067085.1 Hyphomicrobiales bacterium | reverse complement strand
TCACAGGCCGCGCGGTCAAAGGCTTCAAGCCTGCCTATGACAAACCCAAATCAAAACAAGAAGAACCACCCAAAACTGACATGTTTGGCAATACTTTGCCGCAAACCGATCAATCGCAACCGCGCGATGATGATCCATTTATGCTTTGAGGATATTAGATGATTAAATCAGTTTTCAAAGACGGCACTGGCATCATTTACGATGATGCCGACGGCAATGTGTGGACCGCTGAATTGGTTAAAAAAGAGCTTAATTTGATGGTGAAAGTCGTGCGGGCCACAACAGGGACAACACTGCCTGCTGGCTATGGCTCTAACATGCCTGATTATATCCCTGATTTTTCAGATTTGGTTACGCGAGATCAAGACGAAGAAAAAATGTTGTTGGATGAAGCACAAAACCGATACACGCCAACAACCATTGAAATATCGCGGGCCAACCGCTCGCTTGCTTGGCAATCGCAGTATTTAAACAAGCACCCGCGCCGTGCTGGCATTTTAAAAATGTGGCTGAAAAATCAAAAACGCGGGGCTTTCAAACGCGCGATCGAGCGTAAAGGTCAGTCCGAAAGAACCGTTTATCGTCGACTGGATCAGTCTGTTCAAACCATTGCAAATGGCCTGAACATTGACCGCGTACCAGTCAAAATCCCTCACATAGGAGACTTGAAATGAAACTGCATGATTTAGAAAAGGTGCGAGAATTAAGCACACGCATGGATACTTTAATTGAGCAAAAAGCTCAATTGCAAAGTCAAGATGTTGATGATTTTGAATTGTCGCTTCGCCGAAAAAGTGACAAGGGCGCGTTTGTTACCACCGTTATCAAGCCAGATGATAAAACCAATCATTGTGCAGTTTCAACCAAAGCGATGCTTGAGTTTTTGAACAGCCAGTTTGATTTACAGATTGAACAGGTAGTTTATGATTTGAATGAAATGGGTGTTCAAGTTGGTGAAGATACTGTCATCGTTCGATTACCAGCCCAAAATGTAGGTAAAACAGAAAGTCTTTTTGATCCTTCTGCATGGGCTACTGCAACATGGGATGCTGCAACCCTAACTCACGAAGGAAAATCCGTAGCAAAAGGCAGTCCAACCCCCGACCGCGCAGGCGGCGTAAAATCATGAGCGCTATTCCATATCCCTTGCAATGGCCAGAGCAAATAGGGCGATCGCGCAGACGTGAAAATGGTTCGTTTAGAACGAACTTTGATAACGCCGTCCGTAATGTTCAAAAGTCTTTGCGGTCATTCTCTAATGTGACAAACAAAAAAATCACGGATGCTGTGATTTCATCAAACATCGATCTGATGAACAGCAAGCCAAGTGATCCTGGCATCGCGGTATGGTTTGTTTGGGACAATGAATCAATTTGCATTCCTGTTGATCGATACGCAACGCCTGCGGCAAATCTGCAGGCTATCCACCACATTCTTGAGGCTCGAATTACCGAAGCCCGCCATGGCACTTTGCAATTGGTTAAGGCCACATTTAAGGGCTTTGCAGCGTTGCCACCACCACCAGGCGCGAAGGCAAAACGACCTTGGTGGGTTGTGTTGGACATTCCGTCTAATCGAAGGGTGCATAAGCCTGAAATTGAAGACACATATCGCCGCCTTGCAAAGCAGTGTCACCCAGATGCAGGCGGAAGCGATGAGAAAATGGCCGAATTAAATATAGCCAGAACTGAGGCACTTGCCGAATGCTAAAACCAAAGCGCACAACGGAATTGATTGCAGCCATGCGAGTTTGGGCAA
>JAMOMM010000368.1 GCA_027067085.1 Hyphomicrobiales bacterium | reverse complement strand
ATTATATTGAGTTTTTTGCTGAGATTGATCTGCTTGGCGCGTTGTCAGCTTGTCCTGGCGGGGATTGCAGCAGTGTTCATTCTAGCGATGAGGCGAAGTGTTATCCGTTGTTGGTGGAAATTTATAAACCGCGCAATGGTGCCCTTGATGGTTGGGCATCGCCGCAACGCAATGGATACTGCGGCGGGCATGGTGTGCAAGAGGATGTGAACAAGGCTAAATAAGTTTGATTTTCTCAATGCTCGTTCAACATTTCTAAAAACTGTGTGGCAAACTTATGAACATCACCAGGCCAACGGGCTGAGAGGTAATTACCATCGCGCACGGTGAAGCCGCGTGAAAGGTTTTTTAAGTTATCGCGCAAAATGGGTGTGGGGCCATGAATAAAGTCATCGGGTGATTTAAGGTTTGAAATGACCTCATCTTCAACGGTTTGGGGGTAGGTTAGATAGTAATCGCCCAAGCGGTGTTTAGTCAGTTTATAAGCCAGTAATTCTTGGCGCTCTAAAAGAGCCGTGGTTTTGCGGCCATATAGAATAGACTTTCCTGTTTTTGGGTCTTTTGCTCGGCACGCTGCAACAACACCATGGCAGATGGCACCGACGGATTTGTTTGCGTCAAAGAATTGAGAAATGGCGTTTTGTAAGGGTTTTGATTCAAGGTAAGGAATGATGCCTTTTGCGTGACCGCCCGGTAAAATCAAACCACTATAATCATCAATGTTGATGTCTTGGTAGCTAATAGGATTCTTAAACGCCTCGTCGGCAAGCATTCTATTATAAGCGTCTTGGGCGGGCCTTTGAGCAATCAACAAAGGTTTTAATATGCCAAGACCGTGCCCATCAAGCATGCGTTGATCGGCTGACCCAATTTTGCCTGTATCGGTGGCAAATACAATTTCTTGGCCACCCCTATGTAAAATTTCCCATGGGATTGCAACTTCAGTGGGGTCAAAATCTGTAGTGCTGGTAGCGATTAAAATGGTCATAGAACCTCGCGATCGAAATGATGAATAGTATCAGGCTCGCGCGGTTTTAAAGTTCACAAAAGAGTGAAGCTGAAAAGTGGTTTTAAAAGAATAAAACGCGCAACAGGCGTGTTTAACCATTGTCACCTAGATGACAACAAATACGTCTTGCACCCATAAAACAAAGAAAAGAATGAGTGCCTTTAAAAGGATTACACTATGAAACGTTTTGGAATTTTCATCGCACTATGCTCAGTTGCCGCCACAAGCGGTTTTGCAATGGCTGAAAAAGCGATCCCTCTGCCTGCTCCAAACGGACTTGAAATACCAAAAGACTATAAAGATTGGCGGGTTATAGCGCCTTCACATCGCACAGATAACGATAGTTTAAGAGTTATTCTGGGTAATGATGTTGCGATTAAAGCAGCGCGTGCTGGCAATACCAAGCCGTGGCCTGATGGTGCGATTTTGGCAAAACTTGTTTGGAAAGACCGCAAAGATGAAAACTGGGAAGATGCTACTGTGCCTGGTAAATTTGTTCATGCCGAGTTTATGTTTAAAAACGCCAAAAAGTTTAATGCGACTGGTGGGTGGGGTTATGCCCGATGGCTTGGCAAAGAACAAAAGCCCTATGGTGATGATGCTAGTTTTGCCCAAGAATGTTACGCCTGTCATACGCCTGTGAAATCACGGGACTATGTGTATACGACACCGGCGCAAACCCCTTAATGGATTTTCCTGCCAAAGCATAAGGCAAACAGCAAAGTTGAAGGGTGAGGTTATTATCTCACCTTTTTAA
>JAMOMM010000367.1 GCA_027067085.1 Hyphomicrobiales bacterium | reverse complement strand
AAAACGCGGTATAGGCTATTTGAAAAAACCCGTTAAACCAGCAGCGTTACGCGCTGCCATCGCCCACATCGTTGCCCAGTCGGATGCCGCTGAATAGACTTTAAAAACAATCAAACACAAAGAGTAAAAGCATGCGTCCTATTTCTCAAATGCCAATAAATGTTGCAGCGAAAATCACAACAGTTTTTGCCGATATTGACGACACTTTAACAACCGATGGACGTTTACCCAGTGTTGCTTATTGCGCATTAGAACAATTGTTTGAAGCTGGATTTAACGTCGCTCCAATCACTGGTCGCCCAGCTGGGTGGTGCGATATGATCGCTCGGTTTTGGCCTGTGAGTGGCGTGGTTGGTGAAAATGGGGCGTTTTATTTTTCCTATAACCAAGCCTCAAAAACAATGGGCAGGGAGTTCTTTGCCAGCGAGCAAGATCGCAAAAAAAACAAACAAAAGCTTGATGTCATTCGACAGCGCGTTCTTACAGAAGTACCCGGCTGTGCCATATCGGCCGATCAACCTTATCGCGATGTAGATTTAGCCATCGATTTTTGTGAAGATGTCCCTGAACTACCGCTAACTGATGTTTTACGTATCAAAGACATTTGCGAGCAAGAAGGTGCCGTTGCCAAAATTTCCTCTATTCATGTAAATTGCTGGTTTGGTGATTTTGACAAGCTCACCATGTCGCGCCAATTCTCAAAACAAGTGCTCGGGTTTGACTTAGAAGCTAATAAGGAAAATGTTGTCTTTTGCGGCGACAGCCCAAACGATGCTCCAATGTTTGGCTTTTTCCCGAACTCATGCGGCGTTGCCAATGTCTTAGATTTCAAAGGCCAACTCGAAGCTGAACCCACTTGGATCACCACACAAAAGGGCGGCGAAGGTTTTGTAGAACTCGCTAACATTTTGCTAAAGGCAAGAGGCTAAGACAAAGTCAATAATGGGCATTCTTACCAGAACCTGCTCATTTTGGGATCGTGAGAACGGTTGCGGGGTATAATTTTCAACGTTCCCAGTTTGATTATGTATAATAGGATATTGCAAAGATCCTCTGGTCCCTACTCAAAGATGTTTAACGACGCTGAAACAAAAAAAATATTAAGTCAGTCTGGCTTGTTTAAAGGCTTGGACAAAAAGCTGCTTGGTGAAATTTTGGCTAAAATGAGTCGCGAAACCTGGCTCCGCAAGCGCTCGGTTCCAGCTCAGGAGGTTAGTGACCGAGTTCATATTATCCTTTCGGGTCGCTTGCAGGTTGTGCAGATAAATCCAGAAACTGGGCGTATGGTTACTCTGTTTTTGCTGGCACCAGGTGATGCGTTTGACATGCTGGAACTCCTCACCAGAAAGCCGTGTCAGGGAATTATGCTGGCCCGGGACAACCTTGATTTGCTGACCATGTCCATGGATGATATGCGAAAATTTATTTTAACTCACCCAGAAATCAACCGTAGCCTTCTCCCCTATCTCGGCCATCAAATGCGAAGCTTGTCTGATCTGGCTGGTGATCTGGCTTTGCATGATACAGAAACCCGTTTGGCTCATCTCATTATGCGCCATATTGACGAAGAAGACCCTCACCACAGTCACCTCAAGCTTATCAATGATTTATCACATGAGGTTCTGGCAGAAATGATTGGCAGCGTACGCGCGGTTGTCAATCGTCAGTTACAGCACTGGCGACAGCAGGGGATTGTTAATCTCGATCACGGTCATATCGAGGTTAAACAGTTACAAGTACTGCTTGACCGGGCCAAATCCCATCCAG
>JAMOMM010000366.1 GCA_027067085.1 Hyphomicrobiales bacterium | reverse complement strand
AGAGATGACCCCAGGCAAAAGAAATGCCCCCGTGGAACGCGTGCCTACAAAGGCCAGTGTGTAAAAGGTTAATCCAAATGAATGACATTATTGATCGCGATGCTAGAGCGTTTCATGTTTTGTTTGTTGCGCAAACACTGCATGAAACGCAAGATTATCAATACCTTAAGCTGGTCGCTCTGGTTCAATTTAAACCAGACCGACTCTAACGACCTGCTCAGCAACCATCGCGATTTTTCCACATTCCCACTGGGATGGTTTATTTGGCGGTAACTCACTGGGTGCAATGGGTAAGGTAAAAATTGCCCCTAACAGGGTGACGGCAAAGCGGAAAATGCTTGACCTTTACGAGTGTTAGTCACCAGTCGTTAAGCGCTCAATCAGTTGCTTTATGGTGGGGATGAGTGCTGTGCCATTTTCGCCCCGATAGAACGGATCATCGGCTGCTTTATATGCATTGTGGCCAGAAAAAATGAGGGAATTATCGAGGTTTTCTCCGGCAATGGCTTCTTGCAAACCTTTGCGAATACAGTGAACACGCGGATCAGGTGTTTTGCCCGTGGAATATTTTTTATCGGCATCTTCACACCATGTACTAAGCTTGCAAGTTGATATGCAACCCACACACTCTGTTTTATGAGACTTAATCTCCCGCGCTTTTTCATTGGTCACAAAAATCAGCGTGTTGTCAGGGGTTGGCAGGGGAATTGTAAATCCTTGTGCGATCCAACGATCAACCTTTTCTTTGTCCTCGAGTGAAATGCTATATTTATTGGCTGGTACGCCTTTTCCCTCAACTGGTGCGCTCATACTATTGGAAAGCTTTTGCGTAAATGGCACTTGCCTGTTTGAGCGTTCTTTTAGCTCGACCATCATGCCATTTTTGTAAGCCGAAGAATAAAAGCCAGTGGGGCTGAATTTGTTGAGAACAACATCTTGTTCTTTCATGCGGAACAACAAGTCCTTCCACTCATCACTAATGGGGCACTCTTTAGTCAAAAGATCTCGCGTGCCAATCTGAAAGGCTATGGGTCCAACATCTTGATTGTCCAGCCAGTCCTGCCAATCACGTAAATACCAAACACCGCCAGCGATGATGATAGCAACCTCGTGCATGCCATTATCATTCATGATTTTGCGTAATGCTTTAACGCGTTCATAAGGGGCTTGTGGTTCATCTGGGTTCTCGCGACTGGTAATGCCATTGTGTCCACCAGCCAGCCAAGGGTCTTCATAAACCACCGCGCCAATAACGTCCTGATACCGGCCTGCCCAATTTCTATAGGTACGGTTTAATAATACTTTCAAGGCCATAACACTTGAGATGATCGGATCGAGGTAAACCCCTTCATCAGCGCATATTCGGGCATCTTCTTCTGAAGCCAATCCTGCGCCCATGGTTACAGCGTGGATTTTATTGCCACCGCTTTCTAATCGTGTTTTTTCTAAAACTTGGCGCATGATACGCATGGAGCCACCAGCCATTTTAAGGAAGTTGATCCGAACACGGCCTTTGCCATTACTTGCTTTATAGGCCGTTTCAACTTGCAATTGGCAGCCCTTAACAGACATGGAAAGCATTTCTTCAAAGCGCCCATGACGCGTTTTTGATTCATAAGAGTAAGGGACTTCGCGGCCATTTTCTCCATAGCCAACAGCTGCCCCAATAGCAGCGATCGTGCCGCCTGCATTTTCTGCCGCCCATGCTCCTGCCGTTTTGCCATTTGTCGCGCCAACCCCTTTGCCACCTTGGATAAGGGGGCGTATCCATGCACCATCAATAAAAACAGGTTTGCTAAGTTTTTCAATGAGTGACATGTTGCGAAATTTTCCTGTTTGTTAAAGTCAAAGCATGAGAGGCCATCAATTGATTGCCTGTAACATCCTTCACCCACTAAGAGATTTGATTTCAATCAAACATATACTCTTGTGTTGCAATGACTGGACTTGACTCTAAAACGCGAACCATTGAGAGATGATCTAACGCATAAGAAGTGCGTGGCCGTGGGCTGCTCGTATTAAGCGTTGTGTGGAAAGGTTATATAAAAATGAATGGTATTCTTGATCTAGATAAAAATGACCCACTCAATGCTTATCGCGATCTGTTTCACATCCCCGATGGGGTGATTTATTTAGATGGTAACTCACTTGGGGCGATGGTCAAAACTGCGCCTGAACGGGTTAAACAAGCCGTGGAACAAGAATGGGCCACTGACTTAATTTCTAGCTGGAATAAAGCAGGTTGGTGGGAGCTGCCGCAAAGTTTAGGTACGAAAATTGCCCCATTAGTTGGGGCAAATGCTGATAGCGTTATTGTGACAGATTCAACCACGATCAATCTATACAAGGCGTTTCACGCTGCGTTGGCATTGCGGCCCGACCGCTCTGTGATTATTGCTGAAGAAACCTCTTTCCCCACCGATCTTTATATTGCTGAAGGGGCCATGGCTAGCCGCTCAAATTTGCAGCGCCGCTTGATTGGTGAAAATGGTGATGGGCTTGATGAGGCGCTTGATGACCAAACCGCCGTGGTGCTTTTATCGCATGTGGATTATCGAACTGGTGCATTGTTGGATATGCAAGCCATTACCGAAAAAGTTCACGCTGCTGGCGCAATTATGGTTTGGGATTTATGTCATTCTGCTGGCGTTGTTCCAATTGAATTGGAAGCGTGTAATGTCGATTTTGCTGTTGGTTGCACTTATAAGTATCTCAATGGGGGGCCAGGCTCTCCCGCTTTTATTTACGCTAACAAACGCCATCACAATAATATCAAACAGCCATTAACAGGCTGGTGGGCGCACGCCGAACCTTTTGCATTTGAGCAAGATTTTAAAGCCCAAACGGGTGTGCGAGCTTTCCTTTGCGGCACCCAAGGGATTCTTTCAATGACTGCTTTGGATGCTGCTTTGGACGCGTTCAAAGGTGTCGATATGAAGGCAGTACGTCAAAAGTCCGTTGCTTTGACATCGCTGTTTGCAGAAATTGTCATGCAGCAATGTGGTGATTTAGGCATAGGCATGTTTAGCCCGCAAGACGGGAACCAACGAGGCAGTCAAATCGCCTTAACCCATGAAAACGCTTATGAAATCATGCAAGCGTTGATTGAAAAAGGCGTGATTGGGGATTTCAGACAACCCAATATATTGCGCTTTGGCTTCTCTCCGCTTTATGTAAGTTTTGCTGATGTTCGCAATGCTGCCCAAATTCTGTTCGATATACTGAGCACCGGGGCATGGAAGGATGACCGCTTTACGAAAAGAAGCGCGGTTACCTAACACGGTAAAAAGAGAGCGGGAAAATATGAGGGAAGACAATAACATTCCAGCCGAAAGGGCTGGGGGTGTCTTGTGTATTGATTTAACGGCCTTACAAAACAATTGGAAACAACTGGCCAAAATGTCGGAACCAGCAGAGTGCGGTGCGGCAGTAAAAGCACAGTGCTATGGCATTGGCCTTGATGAATCGGTCAAGGCGTTAAGTGCCGTTGGGTGTAAAACATATTTCGTGGCTTTGCCAGATGAAGGCAGGCAAGTGCGCGAGGCTGCACCTGATGCAATCATTTATGTATTGTGTGGTTTATTATCTGGCCAAGCCAAATTCTATGAAAAGTATGACTTGCGCCCAGCTTTGGCAACGCCAACTCAAGTCAGCGAATGGCAAGAGTTCTGTAAAACTCAAAACAAAAAACTTCCTGCTGCACTGCATATCGAAAGTGGTATTAACAGGCTCGGTTTAACCGAAACGCAAACGCGGCTTTTAGCGAAACAAACCGATGCTTTTGCTTATTTCAAACTCACCCTTGTGATGTCGCATTTGGCATGTGGTGACACACCAGGTGATTTAAAGAATGAGGAACAGCGGCAAAAATTTGACCAGATGCGCGCATTGTTACCTGATGTGCCCGCTAGTCTGTCTAATTCACCAGGTGCATTTTTGGGCCGTGATTTTGCCTATGACATGGTGCGTCCTGGCATTGCCCTTTATGGCGGCAACCCGTTTAGTGATCGCGCCAACCCGATGACATCTGTGGCCCATCTTTATGCGCCTTTGTTGCAAGTTCGAGATATTTGCGCTGGAGAAACCGTTGGGTACAGCGCAACATGGACGGCAAAACGCGATACAAAAATAGGTATTATTGGCGCTGGCTACCGCGATGGAATTTCACGCGCCTTGTCTTCGCCAGCGTCAAACGGGCCAGCTTGTGTTTTTGTCGGTGGCCATTACGCCCCAATTGTCGGGCGGGTTTCTATGGATTTAATCACGGTGGATTTGACCGATATACCAGAAGAATTTCAACACGAAGGCCAAAAGGTAGAACTAATGGGCCGCAACATTACAGTTGATGATATTGCCCGTTGGTCAGGAACAATCGCCTATGACGTTTTAACCAGTTTGGGTTCGCGCTATGCCCGCGTATACTCTGGACTTGAATCATGTTGATTCGCATTTGAACGGGCTTTGAACAATACGGACGGTAACATTGAACTTTCTAGCACCTATCGGTAGTTTTACGCTGGGCCTTCTGGCCGAAATTGGACGAATTTTCATTTTTGCTTGGGAAGCCGTGGGCAGAGGGGCTATGCCACCGTATTACTGGCGGCAAATCGCAGTTCAAATGCTGCGCATTGGCTATAACTCGTTGCCCGTGGTCGGCCTGACGGCCTTTTTTACGGGTGGCGCGTTAGCATTGCAGATTTTTGAGGGTGGCTCGCGCTTTAATGCCGAGAATCTTGTTTCATCAATTGTAGCGCTTGGTATCACCCGCGAATTAGGCCCGGTGCTTGCTGGCCTGATGGTGGCGGGACGCGTTTCAGCTTCTATTGCCGCTGAGCTTGGCACCATGCGTGTGACCGAGCAGATTGATGCTTTGGTAACGCTTTCCACTAACCCAATGAAATATCTTGTCACCCCGCGCATTGTTGCTGCGGTTTTGACCATGCCGTTGTTGGTGTTAGTGGCCGATATTATTGGCATAATGGGTGGGTATTTGGTCGGTACAAAATCCCTTGGCCTTAACGCTGGCGCTTATATCAAAAACACAGTTGATTTTTTAACCTTCGGCGATGTGTCATCAGGCTTGCTTAAAGCAGCAGCCTTTGGTTTTATTATTGCATTGATGGGTTGCTACCACGGCTTTAATTCAAAAGGCGGCGCGCAAGGCGTGGGCAAGGCAACCACCAATGCTGTTGTGTCAGCTTCAATTCTCATTTTAGCGGTCAATTATGTGATGACTGCAATGTTGTTTACAGGGAGTTGATGATGTCAAAAACCAACACCATAAAAATGAACGATGCGCCAGAGCATATTGTTCTCAAAGACGTGCATAAAAGCTTTGGTCCTAAACATGTTTTGAACGGTCTGAATTTGTCGGTGAAAAAAGGCCATTCGATGGTGGTGATCGGTGGTTCTGGAACAGGCAAATCGGTGATGCTAAAGTCTATTCTTGGCCTCTTACCACCCGATAGTGGCACCATCCAAATTGGTGGTCGTGATGTAACGGGCATGACGGGTTCTGCGCGCGATGAAGTGTTGTCAAAATTTGGCATGCTGTTTCAAGGCGCGGCGCTGTTTGATAGTTTAAAAGTTTGGCAAAATGTCGCCTTTGGTTTGATGCAAGGCAAGGGCATGAACGCCACTGATGCTAAAGAAATCGCTGTCGATAAATTACGCCAAGTTGGCCTTGGCGCAGACGTGGGAGAACTCTCGCCAGCCGAACTTTCGGGCGGTATGCAAAAGCGTGTTGGCTTGGCCCGCGCCATTGCAGGTGATCCTGAAATTATTTTCTTTGATGAACCAACAACAGGCCTTGATCCAATTATGGCCGATGTCATCAATGACCTCATTGTTGATTGCGTCAAACGCCTTGGCGCGACGACGATTTCCATCACGCACGATATGGCATCTGCCCGAAAAATTGCCGATGATATTGCGATGATTTATAAGGGTGAAATTTTGTGGCAAGGCACGGCAAAACAAGTGGATAATTCTGGCAACGCCTATGTTGACCAGTTTATACACGGCCGCGCCGATGGCCCCATTCAAATGGATGTGTTCAAAGCATAAAAGCAAAGCTACAGCTTGAATCATTTTCATATCAAAATCATATAAGAGTTTGAAAAAATGCAAATAAAGACAGACAACGAACAGATCACTTGCACAGAAGCTGACATCTATAATTCCATCTTAAATTTGGATAATAGCCATATTCTAGACCTTGGCTGCGGGGCTGGTCATTACACTTACGACATTGCCCTTGGGGGTGAAAACCGTGTCGTGCTAGGATTAGAAGTTGACGAGATACAGCACCAAAAAAACATCGAAAATGAATTGCCAGACAATCTGACTTTTGGCGTTGGTGGCGCGCAGAACATTCCCGCCGACGATAATTCGTTCGACGTTGTGATGATGTTTAAATCGCTCCACCACGTTCCTCTTGGCTTGATGGGCGTGGCTATGGGCGAAGTGCACCGAGTTTTAAAACCAGGCGGTTTTGCATATATTTCAGAACCTGTTTTTGATGGTAATTTCAACGAAGTTCTCAAAATATTCCACAACGAAGAGCGTGTTCGCGCTGCCGCTTTTGAGGCGGTTAAATCATCGGTAGAAGTCAACGACTTTACATCACTCAATCAAGTATTTTTCAACACTTATGGTCACTACATAAATTTCGACGAGTTCCAAAAATACGTTGTTGAAAAGACTTATCTCGATAATCCGTTAAGCGGTGATTTGATAGAAAAAACCAGAGCGAAATTTGAAGAGTATATGGAAGATGACGGCGCGCATTTTTTGAGTCCAAACCGCGTGGATGTTTTGCAAAAAAATCAAACGTAAAGTTTGATGGAACGCCGCGCAGTTTCACCCCCGCCAAAGGGCTCTCAGCACACCGCTTCAACCTCTTTTGCTTTTACCGCTTTGGTGGTTGGCGCTATGGCAATGGCGATCTCGCCTGTCTTTGTTCGCACCGCCGAAGTTGGGCCGTTTGCATCGGCCTTTTGGCGCGTGGCTATCGCGCTTCCGATTTTGTGGTTATGGGCATCAATAGAGTTAAAAAAGTCGGGAAAGCAGCAAGCCGATTTATGGAAACTAAGTTGGCCCATTTTGTTTTGCGGTGTATTTTTTGCTGGAGATTTGTTTTTCTGGCACTTAGCCATCGTTAACACCAATATTGCCAATGCAACATTCCTTGCAACGCTTGCCCCTGTGTGGGTGGTTCTGGGGTCGGGCCTGTTCATTGGCGAAGCTGTTTCGCGTTCAACATTTATGGGCCTTGCCGTTTGCTTGGCAGGTGCTGGCGTGTTGCTAGGCGCGAGTTATTCTTTGTCACCTGAAAATGTGATTGGCGATATTTATGGCCTTATCACATCGGTGTTTTTCGGCGCGTATTTTTTGGCAGTTCGCGTTGCGCGGCGCAAAATGGGTGCTGGTCAGCTAACCTTTTCTTCCACCATCGTTACAATGTTATTGCTATTGATTGTTGCCTTGATCGCCGAGCCAACTCTTGTGCCAACATCGGCTGCGGGTGTCTTTTCCTTGCTCGCCTTAGGGTTTTTAAGCCATGCGGGGGGACAAGGCTTGTTAGCTTTTGCCCTTGGCGCTTTGTCTGCAGCGTTTTCATCTCTGGTGATTTTTATCGAAGCCGTCGCTGCCGCGCTGTTTGCATGGGCGTTATTGGGGGAGCATTTGAATGCTTATCAAATCGGTGGTGGCGTGTTGATCTTATTTGGTATTTGGATAGCCCGCCCGCGAAAATGAAAGCTTAACTGTAGCTATTGATTAGTTTGCGAATGGCAATATAGGGCATATCAATAAACATCCAAGCCATATGGGCAAGTACAAAGCCAAACGTTGCAACCAAGCTGGCCATATTTATATCTTGCTTGGAAAAGTTGTCAGCCAACGCAACGATCCCAGAACCAAATAAAGAGCCCCATGCAATAATGCCAGTGACAACAAACGCGGTACCAATAAATTTGTGGCCGAGATAAAACCGGTGTGCGCCAACCCCGCCAATGAATAACCAAAAAAGCAGGGCGACAATCATTGATTTGTCTTGGGCAATGTATTCAGATTTTGAACCCAACGATAGATTTAGCTCATTGAGGTCGTTGCCATTAAATTCAGGCATATCTGGCGCATTAGAATGTGCACTCTCAGAGTATTGATCGGCGGTAGAGTTTTGAACAGGTTGTGGCGCAGGTGTAGATGAAGATCGCGACGCGACTACTGAGTTGACACCCATTTTACCGAACATTGCAGTTGAAGCCATTACTTTCCCTCTCAAAACCAATAAGCAATCACTATACTTTGAATTGTTTTCGATCTGTTGAAACGAAAAGATCAAATTAGATCGATCGATTTTAGAAATGGAAAAGCTTAAAAATTTGCCATTAAACTAAGCAAGACGGATAATGACAACGCCAAGTACAATGCCAATAATTGAAACAACCCGTATACCAGAAATCCTCTCTCCCATAAACAGATAGCCAATAAACGCGGCAAACAGCACGCTGGTTTCACGTAGCGCCGCCATTACTGGAGCATTGCCATATTTGAACGCCAACATAGCCGAGCCAAAAGTGCAAATGCCTAACAAGCCGTTGAATATACCTAGTCTCCATTCGCGTGGCGCTCGTGATTTAAACCGTTGCCAATGCTGACTAAGCGTAAAAGTTGAAATGACGATGCTATCGAAGACAAAAAACCAT
>JAMOMM010000365.1 GCA_027067085.1 Hyphomicrobiales bacterium | reverse complement strand
CTAGTCACCACGGGTTGGGAAACCCGCGATGACCTTTCAAACTTTTACAAGAAGCTATAAATGCCGTTTTCATTTTTTGGTTACTCACTTCCAGATTTTTCGATACCCCAAATCACGCCCGCATTTTTTCCAGCGTTTGATTTAACCACGACATTTCTCATTTGTTTTTTAGCGCTAGCGATAGAGCGCCTTGTGGGTTATCCAAAATGGATACACAAAAAACTCGGTCACCCCGTTGAGTGGTATGGTGCGCTATTATCCAAATTCGACAACCGCTTAAACACCCCACATAAATCACCCGCGTGGAACCGCTTCAAAGGTGCGTTTACAATTCTATTTTTAATTGTCCTCGTCTTGGCCATCACCCTGCCCATTGCTGCCATTTTACGCCAAATTGAATATGGCCCAGCCGTTGAAGCCCTTCTCGCCGTGCCGCTGTTGGCGCAAAAAGAACTTAAAAAATTTGTTGCTCGCGTCGCCGATGCTCTAAAAGTTGGTCTTGTTGAAGGCCGCGCTGCCGTTGCACATATCGTTGGCCGAGACACCAGCAATTTAAACGAGAGCGATGTCACCCGCGCGGCGATTGAAAGCTTGGCTGAAAATACTTCCGACGGCATCATCGCACCCGCTTTCTGGCTCTTACTTTTCGGATTACCCGGCATCGCGGTTTATAAGGTCATCAACACCGCCGATAGCATGATCGGCTATAAATCCGAGCGCTACTTAACGTTTGGCTGGGCCGCCGCGCGCATTGATGATGTGGTCAATTTAGTTGGCGCACGCCTAACGGGATTGTTATTTGTTGGCGCAACCAGCCTAACCAACCCGATGGCCGCCTCACGCGCCCTCACGACCATTTGGCACGATGCAAAAAAACATGCCTCACCCAATGCAGGCTGGCCAGAAGCTGCCATTGCAGGCGCACTAGATATTCGCCTTGGTGGCCCGCGTGTATATGCAGGACAAATCGGCGACTTGCCATGGATGGGCGATGGCCGCAAAGAACTCCACCCCACAGACATTCGCCACGCACTTAGGCTTTATTCCCAAAGCCTAACGCTGATGACGATAATTGTGTTTTTCTGTTGGTTGTTTGTTTAAGTCTTACCACAATGTCTTTTTGGCCCGTGCTTCCCAGCTGGCATCATAGTCTTTGCCGCCCTCACCACCACCAACAGTTTCAGCAATCATTTCGCCTGCTGTTGGTAAATCTTGGCCTAAAGCACGAGAATCATCTTTCCACAATTGCGCGCGAATAACTGCGCGTCCACATTGGAAATAAGCTTCTTCAACGTTAAAGACAATCACACTGCGCGGCGGTTTTCCATTTTCTTCAAAAGACGCCAAAACGTCCTTATCTGCCGTTATATGAGCCTTCGCATTGATACGAAAAGTCGTATTAGAGCCAGGAATAACAAACAACAACGCCACCCGCGGATCGCGGACAATGTTGCGCAATGTATCAATGCGGTTATTGCCGCGCCTATCTGGCATCATCAATGTTTTCTCATCAACCACCCGCACAAATCCGGGCTTATCACCGCGCGGTGTGCAGTCCATTCCCTCAGGTCCAACAGAGGCCAAAGCCACAAACGGACTTGCTTCAATTAGTTTTTGATATAGCAGGGTGACATGATCCATCACTTTTTCAACGCTCGCACTTTGAGGCGTTCCGTAAATTTCTTCTAATTCCTCAATCGTCGAAATCATCGCACTATCCCTTCATATTAAGTGGCAAACCAGCCGCCATAAACACAACTTTATCACAC
>JAMOMM010000364.1 GCA_027067085.1 Hyphomicrobiales bacterium | reverse complement strand
ACTTGAAGGCGCGTTTGCTTTAGCAATTATTTTTAAAGGCAATGATGATCTAATGATTGCTGCTCGCCGTGGTAGCCCGCTGGCTGTTGGCCATGGTGATGGCGAGAACTACATTGGGTCCGATGCCGTTGCGCTGGCCCCATTTACCAACCGCGTTACATACCTTGATGATGGCGACTGGGCGGTGCTTTCGCGCACCAAGGTTTCTGTTTTCGATCAAGATAACCAACCCGTTGAGCGACCTATTACACATACTCAAACATCACCTGTTATGGCAGAAAAAGGCAATTACCGCCACTTCATGGCCAAAGAAATGGCTGAACAACCAGATGTGATCGGGCAAACCTTATCCCAATACATCGACTTCTCAACCCAAACCGTTAAAATTCCAGAAGAAATGCAATTTGACTTCACCAAATTGGACCGTTTAACCATCACGGCGTGTGGTACTGCATTTTATGCGGGATTGGTGGCTAAATACTGGTTTGAGCGCTATGCACGATTGCCAGTTGAAGTAGACATTGCCTCAGAGTTCAGATACCGCGAAGCACCAATGCCAGAAAACGGTCTCGCCCTAGTCGTATCTCAATCAGGTGAAACTGCCGATACACTGGCAGCCCTTAGATATTGCAAACAACAAGGCCAAAGTATTGGCTGTATTGTCAATGTGCCTGATTCAACAATCTCTCGCGAAAGCGATGTGATTTTTAGAACCTATGCAGGTCCAGAAATCGGCGTTGCCTCAACAAAGGCCTTCACCTGTCAGTTAGCGGTACTTGCAGCTTTAGCAATTTATGCCGCGAAACAACGTGGGAAAATTACCGACGATCAAGAAAAAGAACTGGTGAAGGCGTTGGGCGAAATTCCACGACACATAAACACAATTTTTGAAGAAGAAGACTTAATCGCTAGCGTTGCCCAACAACTATCTGCTGCTCGTGATGTTTTGTACTTGGGTCGAGGGGTCAATTACCCCATTGCTCTTGAAGGCGCATTAAAACTCAAAGAAATTTCATACATTCATGCCGAGGGCTACGCTGCGGGTGAATTGAAGCACGGGCCCATTGCCCTGATTGACGATGAAGTGCCTGTTGTTATCATCGCGCCACGAGATGAACTGTTCGATAAAACCGTCTCAAACATGGAAGAAGTGGCAGCTCGCGGTGCTCAAGTTGTGTTAATTACCGACGAAATAGGGGTTAACTCCAATGGTAAAAACGCCATCGAAACAATCGTCGTTCCCCATACACACAGTTTCATCAGTCCATTTCTCTATGCAATTCCGATGCAGTTGCTCTCTTATCACGCAGCAGTATTTATCGGAACAGATGTAGATCAACCCCGAAATTTAGCCAAATCCGTCACGGTTGAGTAGCCACAAGCAGCCCTTTCTTGCATTAAAAATCTGAATATGTGAATATCAAACTCCAAAAGACCAGAAAACTGGCAAAGTGGATATTATTTGCGTAACAGGGAGATAAAACTTGAAAAAATCAATCATTGCATCTGCAACAGCGATGTTACTTAGCATGGGCATTTTTGCTGGCTCTGCGTCAGCGGCTAGCCCATATGGCACTTGGAAACGACCAAACGGCACTACAGCCAAAGTTTGGAAGTGCGGCGGTAAAATGTGCGCTAAAGTTATCAGTGGTAAAAACGCTGGTTTCACAATGTTCCGCGGTTTAAAGAAAACCGGTGGGAACGTCTGGAAAGGCGATATGAAACATCCGAAAATGGGCACATTATTCACATTCAACGGTACTGTGAAGCTCCGTGGGCGATCAATGAGCGTAAATGGGTGCATGATTGGCGGTTCAATGTGTGATGCCGAAACTTGGCGCAAAAGATAAATGCTGCCACAAAAATAATAAAAGGCCCAAATTTCTGGGCCTTTTTTTTATTTAGTAATTTTTTAACCCTAACAATTTATTATCACCCTCATGAAAATGTTAGTAATGAGTGTGTCTGTTTGTTCTGTGTTGCTTGCTGCAAGTGCAGCTGTGCCAGTGTCCGCGTCGGCCGCCAATAAAATCACCGATAATTCAATCTCTTTAAAAGCTGCAAGCTACGGATATGCAGCTCTAATCGATGGACGTTACAATACCTCCATCCGACAATACTCAAGAGCGATTGAAAGTCGTAAACTTCCAACCGAGACTTTGGCCCGCGCTTTATTAAACCGCGCCCTCGCATTCCAAAAAACATCCAAATTCAGCAGTGCTATCAAAGATTACACAACGGCACTTAGCCTTGATGCTCTTAGCCCGAAAATGCGTGCTGTAGCCCTTTATAACCGTGGCTTGGCCCATCAAAAATCACGCCTATCAGCGCGAGCAATTGAAGATTTCACCAATGCACTGTTTTTGGATCCTCAATTTGCCCAAGCTTATTATAGTCGCGGCAATGTTTTGCGCGAGCATGGTCAATATCTGTTTGCGATGTCCGACTATAAAAAAGCCCGTAAACATAACCACCCAAGCCCACATTTGACGTACCTTGGCGAGGCTTTGACTTATGAATCCTTGAACCAAATCACCCGTGCGAAAACAATGTTGCTAAAAGCTGTAGCAATTAAACCTGGCTTTAAAGCAGCTCGATTGAAACTTGCATCAATTGGAAAACCTGTTCCAATGCCCAAAGCCACCCCAATGGCAAAGCGCATACAAATTGTTTCGATAGACCCTTCAACGATTCCCCAAACCTTGGTAACAGGGTCTTTGCGTAAGGGCCAAGCGGATCTTATTATTCAAAAAACATCTTTGCCACAAGCTGTTAGTGTCCCCAAGAAAATGGGAAAAACCAACCCAATTGCAAAAATGCCTCCACTTCCGCAAGTGCCTGCGCTGCCGACAGTAGTCAAAGCTGCACCTGCAAAACTTGTTGCAAAATTACCTGCACCAGTTTCTGTTGCTGCACTACATAAAAAATCACCCACCAAAGTCGCTTCTGTTACTAAGAAACAAAAGCTGACATTGGTAAAAGCAAAAACATCAACAACACAGTCACAGCTTACAGGCTGGACAGTGCAAATTTCATCACAGCGCAATAGCGATGCAGCATGGGATGTCTGGAAAAATATTAAAGCAAAACATACTGGACTGTTAGAAGGTCAAGTACCATTTGTTGCAAAAGCAGACCTTGGTTCACGCGGCATTTTCTATCGTTTGAGAATTCATCAGCTGAACAGCAAAAAAGACGCGGCTCGTTTATGTGGCAAGCTTAAACGAAAAGGAACAGGCTGTTTTATCTCAAAAGCCTAACCGCTCACCGAAATTAATTATGCCAGCGTTTTTTATCGTTGGCATTTTTTTTGCCTAAATTCCCATGTAAAACTAGCAACCAACGATGTTTGGTACTATATCCCAAACATAAAAGATTTAAAAAACGGGGCGTTACACCATGTTGCGAAAATTACGCACATACTTTTTGGCTGGACTTGTGGTTACAGCACCATTGGCCATTACACTGTGGTTGACGTGGTGGTTTGTTTCTTTGTTCGATCAATGGATAAAACCTTTCCTTCCTGCTGTTTATAACCCAGACACCTATTTATCGTTCTCCGTGCCAGGCGTTGGCTTGGTCGTAACATTGTTCTTAATCACCGTAATTGGCGCACTAGCAGCAAATTTAGTTGGCAAAACGTTGCTTGGTTATTGGGAACGTTTTTTAGGTCGTATGCCCGTTGTTCGTAGTCTCTACCGCGGCATTAAACAAATCTTCCAAACGGCAGTTTCTCAAAGCGGATCGAACTTTAAACAAGTCGGTATGATTGAATACCCACGGCGCGGCGTTCATGTCGTTGTCTTTATCGCCAGAGAATTAGACAGCGGTGAAATTGGTCGCGAACCCGGCACCACCTTATATTCAGCTTTTATGCCAACCACCCCAAACCCAACATCTGGGTTTTTATTCTTCCTAGAAAAACAAGAAGTCACGATCCTCGACATCACTGTGGAAGAGGGGGCTAAACTGGTTATTTCAGCAGGCTTGGTCACACCAGGGCATGATGAAGCCATCAAAGTCGATGAAAAAGATATTGAAGAACTTCTCAAAACAAAAGCTAAATAGGTTCAGCCAGAGCGTAACAATCGAATGGCTGAATCTCTATCAAACAAATAGAGTAAGGTTTTTAATGCTTCGCCCCGTTTAGATGTCAAATGCGGGTCGCTAGCCAATATCAGTTCAACATCATCGCGCGCTGCAAATAATAATTCGCGATGCTCTATCGGGTTCGCCAACCTGAAAGCAGCAACACCTGATTGTCGGACCCCCAATAATTCACCCGAACCGCGTAAACGCAAATCTTCCTCTGCAATCAAAAAGCCATCTTCTGTATCGCGCATGATGCCCAATCGAGAAGAAGCTGTTTCACCGGGGTTGCCTTGATACAAAAGTACACAGCTAGATTTTTGCGATCCACGCCCCACACGTCCACGTAATTGATGCAACTGCGCCAACCCAAATTGTTCAGCGTTTTCAATCACCATTACACTAGCTTCAGGCACATCAACCCCAACTTCAATAACTGTAGTTGCAACCAGAACTGAAATTTCACCGCGTTGAAACCTGCCCATCACTTCATCTTTTTCAATCGGCTTCATTCGTCCATGAATAAGACCGACCTGACCGGGGTATAGTTTGTTAAGATACTCAAATCGATCTTGTGCGGCGGTCAAGTTAGACACATCACTATCTTCAACCAACGGGCAAACCCAATAAATCCGCGCGTTTTTCTCTAATGCACGACCCAAACCGTTTGCCACATCACCCAATCTTTCCATTGGGATTACTCGCGTATCAATTGGTTGTCGCCCCGCAGGTTTTTCAGTCAATCGCGACACTTCCATATCACCATAAAGGGTTAGCGTAAGCGTTCGAGGAATGGGCGTTGCCGTCATCACCAAAACATCGGGGGCAATTTGTGCCTTTGATTGCAAGGCTAAACGCTGATGCACACCAAAGCGATGTTGCTCATCAATCACCACTAAAGCTAAATCAGCAAATTGCACATCATTTTGGAATAGGGCGTGGGTTCCAATGAGAATATCAATTTCCCCAGACATTAAGCGCGCAAGTTTTTCTTCACGAACTTTGCCTTTATCACGCCCCGTCAATAGTTCAACACGAACACCAATGGGATTGCACATGCTTGAAATTGTTGAAAAGTGCTGCCGTGCAAGAATTTCGGTCGGCACCATTAAAGCACCTTGAGCGCCAATCTCAACACCAGCCAACAAAGCCATAACAGCAACAATGGTTTTACCTGCTCCAACATCACCCTGCAAAAGCCGTAACATACGGTCATTAGTTGCCATGTCGCGCAGAATTTCCTTTATCGAAAACTCTTGTGACTTGGTTAGTTTATACGGCAAGGTTTCAACGATCTGCCGGCGTAATCGTCCATCACCATCAATCACACGGCCTGCAGCAGATTTCATATTCTTACGCACTAAGCCAAGGGCCAATTGATTGGCTAACAATTCATCATAGGCAAGGCGCTCACGTAAAGGGCTGTGTGGCTCAAGGTCATCACCATCTTGCGGGCTATGGGCGCGTGCAAGAGCATCGGCAAAACTGGGCGATTTTTGTTTCGCCAGCCAATTGGGTTCTTGCCATTCAGGCAAGGTTGGAAAATCTCCCAAGGCTTGTTGAATAGCTTTGCCTAACGTTTTCCCTGACACACCTGCCGTTAATGGATAAACAGGTTCTAGCAATGGCATTTTCGCAAATTCAGACGCACTTAACATGTGATCTGGATGAACCATTTGCGGCATACCCGAATACCATTCAATTCGGCCAGATATAAACCGCTTTTCACCAACAGGAAGCAATCGTTGCAAGTAATCACCACGTATATGAAAAAACACCAAACCGATTGTGCCTGTATCATCAAAACAATCTATTCTATATGGCACACGTTTGTTATGGCGCGGCGGCACGCTATGTTTGCCCACCGTCACCTCTATAGTCACAATGCCTTCTTGAGGTAGACTATCAATCGTTGGCCTTTCACGTCGATCAATAACTCCACTGGGCAAATGCAACAACAAATCAATGAGGCGTACGGTGGTTTCGCCCTCACGCGCACTAGAGCGGACCAGTTTTAACAAAAGCTTTTCCACCTTCGCACCAATGCCCTTTAGGTTGGTCACACTTGAAAACAAACTTGTCAAAGCAGCAGGTCTCATTGGGCTGCCTCACTAAAGTCAAGCGATTGCCAAAACGTATCCTGTTTTAGAAACCGCCTAAAGGGAGTGTCGGTAACTTCGGGCGCATATTCAATATAACGCCATGCTTCTGCCAGTTGCTCCAAAGACAATGTTTTGATGTAATCACGCGCGCTTAGATGATTAAAATCACCACCTGTTTCTAAACGATAATTGGCGGGAAGGGCCGTCCAAACCACCCCATCAAAAGAACTATTCTTCAACCAAAGCTCAACTGCGGGAAAGGCTTTGTAAGATGCATCGCCTTTATCAACATAACCAACCATCTCAATCCCGCATCGCTCTCGCGCCGCCAAATCTTCAACAGCTTGGTTGAGGTCACATCGGTTGCTCTCAATAACGTTGGTCGCACAATCATGTTTGAGCGTGTGATCGATAACCAAAACAAGGGCGTTTTTGCGCTTTGGGGAAATTCGAGAAAATTCGACAGGCATCTTCGGGCCTGTTCCCAACGACCAGCTGCCCTTAATAAAAGGGGCTAAGTTATCAAGGTCCCAAATCAAAGACCCATAGCCAACTATTGCAATCCGCATCAATTCCCACCGTTATCGCTTCTTCACAGGTTAATTGCCTATCGACAATTGACCACGAGCAGCTTAGAAATTCTTAAACCAAATTTCCACTACATATTTAGATTTCATTGCCATGTTGCCAACAAACCCAAAATTAGATGACCAGCGCAAAAAGATGCTCTGGCGTGCCACCCATCGTGGCATGAAAGAAATGGACCTTATGCTTGGTGGATATGCAACGCAAAACCTTGCCACAATGACCGAACAGGAAATCAAAGAGTTCGCCGAAATTCTACAAGTTTCTGACGCAAGTTTGCATGATTGGATTACCGATAAAAATCCAACGCCCAAGCAGTATCAAACCCCATTATTTGCCGCGATAAAGCGCCAATCCTTTGCGCCAAAAGATTACAAAAAGCTTTAACTTCCCCATGCAACCAATTGATTTTAAACTTGGGCTAAGTGCCAAACATTTTGCCCAAACACCCGAAGGGCTTGACGCGTCAATTCTCGCAGACATCGCACGCGCAAATCCGGCCAAAACTATTTTTCATATTGCGCGTGATGAACAACGCATGACCGCCATGGCCGAAAGCTTGGCATTTTTTGCCCCTGATATTAAATTTCTTGAATTTCCTGGTTGGGATTGCTTGCCGTATGATCGGGTTTCTCCCGCACCAAACATCATGGCTGCAAGAATGTCATGCCTTGCTAAGCTATCCTTGGCTAAAGCGTCCAAAAAACCAACGATAGTTCTAACCACCGTTAATGCCGCTTTACAAAAAGTGCCGCCGTTAAGCATTGTCGAAAACGCTAGTTTTGCGGCAAAACCTGGCACTGTTATTTCAATGGATGCCTTACAAAACCACCTGCAACACAATGGATATTCGCGCACGGGAACTGTGGTAGATCGCGGAGATTTTGCCGTACGTGGTGGCATTATCGACATTTACCGCCCTGGCAAAAAGCCACCTGTTCGGTTGGACTTTTTTGGCGATGTGCTTGAAACAATTCGCCGTTTTAATATAGACACTCAACGCACCACGGCAAAGCTTAGGTCATTCAGTTTAGAACCTTCAAACGAAATCATCTTGAATGATGTGTCTATTGGCAAATTCAGGTTAGGTTACAAAACGCGGTTTAGTGGCGATGTATCTGATGACCCGCTGTATGAGTCAATCGTCAATGGTCGGCGTTATCAGGGCATGGAACATTGGCTACCGTTGTTTTATGATGAAATGACCACGCTGTTTGCTTATGCAGACCATCCTGCCATCGTTTTGGACCACCTTAGCGATCAAGCCGCTCTTTCACGCAACGAGCAAATTGATGACTATTTTGGTGCCCGCAGTGATAGCGAAGACCACAAAGCCTTTGGCAGCGCGCCTTATAAACCACTTAAACCAAACGAGTTATACCTCAACAATGAAGATTGGGCAGACATACTCTCACAGTTCCCAGTGGCCAGCATTTCGCCCTTTGATGTGCCCAACCAAGCAGCGATGGACGTTGTACACGTTGGTGGCAAAAAGGCAAAAAGCTTTGCAGCCGAACGCGCCAAACGTGATGTCAATATTTATGAAGTTGTTGCCGAGCATATAAAACACCTCAAACAAGAGGGAAAAAAGGTTGTTATTGCGGCGTGGAGTGATGGCGCACGCGATCGGTTAGAAACTATTTTAAAAGACCATCACGTTGCCAATGTCTCTTTAGCAAAGAACTGGCAAGAGGTACTTGCACGACCCAAAGAGGCTATATCCACCGTTGTGCTTGGATTAGAAAGCGGTTTTGAAACCAGTGACATCGCCATCATCGCCGAACAAGATATTTTGGGCGATCGCTTGGTACGCCGAACTCGAAAAACCCGTAGAGCAGCAGACTTCATTGCCGAATTATCAAGTTTGGAAATCGGCGACCTTGTTGTCCATGTAGACCACGGTATCGGAAAATTTGAAGGCCTAAAATCCATTGACCTTGCTGGCGGCGTTC
>JAMOMM010000363.1 GCA_027067085.1 Hyphomicrobiales bacterium | reverse complement strand
TCTGCAGTACCAACAAAACGCCAAAAGCTGGTATTTGGCACTGTTGATTATAATGACAAAGGCAATATCGTTTTTTCTGGCAAAGCAACGGCGGGCAAAACGGTTCGCCTTTACATCGATAATAAAGTCATTGGCGATGCCAAGGCTGATGAGAACGGTCACTGGGTTTTTAAAGGTAAAAAAAGCATTCGAGTGGGCCTGCATGAATTGCGCGCGGATCAGCTGACCACCACAGGCAGCGTGGCCCAACGAACGGCAGTACCGTTTATGCGAGCAGCCCCGCGCAAAGTGGCCGCGTTAATTGAAAATCGCGGCAAGACCAGTAACGTGAAAAACCCTACGCAAGCGGTTAAAAAAACTCCGCAGCCGATAACCGCTAATTCAACCACTAATCAGCCAACAGCAAGCGTGAGCAAGGCGCCAACCCCGCAAACACCAGCGGTCAACCCACCTTCAAAACCTGCGCTTGCAGTGCAAAACACCCACGCGCCAACCGTTGTCCAAGCACCACAGCCAACGGTAAAAACAGTTGCTAAACCTGTCATGAAAGACATGGATAAGGCTGAAGAAAAAGCTGGCGATAAATCAGTTGTTACCCAACAAGCAAGCAACGAGAAAAAACCCGATAACGATAAGCCCAAACTTGTCTCGCACGTGGTTATTCAACCGGGTAATAATTTGTGGAACATCTCACGCGTTATCTACGGCAAAGGCGTTGCCTACACCACCATCTACCAAGCCAACAAAACCCAAGTCAAAGACCCCAATCGTATTTATCCTGGGCAAATCTTGGAAACACCGGGCGCAATGTCAACGGGGAGCATTGGACCTGATGAGCGAGGGAATGGTGAAGGTGTTGGGGAGAAAGGGTGAGGCAGATTCTACCCACCCGCACAGTATGATAAATCGTATTGCAACTGAGAAAAACTTTTTTACGCTTCCAAATACAAATATTCAGACGTTAAACTCAATCGACAAGCTTGATTTCTTCGATAATCAGTCTGTGCGATTGTCTAAACAAATAACGCCGCTAGAAGCATGGGGTGCCATTATGGCGCGCCCAATGCCTGTTTTAAAATTTGCGTTTTGGATTAGAGACGTTATCTCTTCTCTTTTCGGTGTAGAAAAGGTTGTTGGATTTGCGGGAACAATTCCCCAAACAGCCCAAGTTGGTGATAAATTAGACTTTTTCCTTATTGAGCACATCTCACAAGATGTTTTAACTCTTACTGCGCGCGATGTTCACCTTGATGTTATGACGTGTATTTCAACAATAAATAATGTACTAACGATTACCACTTCTGTGGAAACTCACAATGCTTTTGGGCGAATTTATATGATCCCAGTCGCGCCGATCCACAAAATTATCGTTCGCAATAATTTAAGTAACCTTCAAAAAGGCCTCGCTTAGTAGCTTAAAACCTGCCCATAAACCTCATCATACCTGTGCTTGACACAGGTATCCATTCCGCCAAAACCGAGTGTGTTGGAGGTTTGGTTTTTAGTGGTTAGCTTTCCGCTCACGCTAACGGGTTTCACCCATACGCTGCGCTGGCGCGGCGCATAAGCGCCGAGGTGCAGTCGCACCTAGTTTCAGTGGATTACGAAGATGGTTTTGTGAACATATGACCAGTCATTTCAATCGCGTATTGAATTATATTCAAATCAGCTTACATATTAAGTTCTTATTTTTTCTGGGTGCCTTGTTCTTTCAAACCGCCCTGCCCTTTTCCTAGATTGTATATCCCCATGGCCCGACATCGCGTTACCACC
>JAMOMM010000362.1 GCA_027067085.1 Hyphomicrobiales bacterium | reverse complement strand
CGATCAATTTCGTCAAAGCCGATGGCCTTAATCAACTTTGGCACCATAATGTGCACACTGCCGCGCATGCCCGTGCCAATGTTAGAGGGGCAACAGGTTACCGCGCCAAATTTAGGGTGCATCATAAAGGCTTCTTCGACACCTGTAATATCTTTAACCCCGTCTTCAATGGCTTTGGCCCCTGCGCTCAAACGCTCAAAAACCGCTTTTACATCGCCGCCCTTTTGCATCGAAATAATACGGATATGATCGCCTTCGTTGATCCAGTTGCTAAAGTTTTTATCCTTGCTCAGATAAACCCCGCGCCCGTGGGGCCAGTGCTGGTGATAACCGCTGGCGGCCTGCATACGGTCCTTGCCACGGAAAAGCACATGGTCATCAATCAGCGCTTGGCGCTTTTCATCAGAAATTTCTGTATGTAAAAACATTTCACCAGCAAGGTTGGAATCAGCTGGAATTCGCGCATAAACTTTGGCCAACAACGCCGCAACGTCTTCGCGACTTTCACGTGTGCCACCCGGGTTCAACGGAAACATCGACAGATTACGCGCAATCCGAATGCGGGTTGAAATAATTTTATCTTTAGCGCTCTCGCCCAACTCAACCGAAATTTTTTCAGGGTCCATCCGCTGCGATGGCGTACCTTTCAAAGAACTACCCTTTTCCATTGAGAAACCTTTGTGATATTTCTCAATAACGGGATAAAAGAAGTCCTTGAAATCATCGTAAGATTCTCGATCACCCGCGTGACAACCAACAAAACTGTCAGGGTACATCACCCCCGTATTGATCGCCCGCGCCAATGTCCATTTGGCAGGGCCAGAACTGGTTTTATCTTTATACTTTTCCCACACTTCTTTCGTGCACACTTGCGCGCAAAGCGAAGGGCTTTCACCAGCGCGCGCCGCATTCATCTTTTCTTCTGGGTACTCGTTCTTGGCAAGTGACTCTTCAATCTTCAAATCATAGTCAGGATCATAACCAGCTTTTTTACCAAATAACATTTTAGTCTCCAAAAAATAACGTTCAATATCAAGGGCCATTCACAGACCCCAACTACCTTCAAACACCGCCGAGCGGGTTACCCTTCAACCCGTTAGCGGGTTAGTCAAAAAACTTAAACCGCGCCACCAATTTCTTCATCGTTAAGCCTTGCACGATGATAGAGAACACGACCACCGCATAAGTCGCCGCCAAAATCCCAGGTTTTTCGGGAACATCTGGTAACGACAACGCCAGCGCCACAGAGATGCCGCCACGAAGGCCACCCCATGTAAGGATGGAGATTGAGCCCCGTTCAAACTGTTTACGAATGGAAAACAGGCCAATCGGAATGGAGACTGAAATCAACCGCGCCAAAAGCGCCACTGGAATGGCCAACAAGGCAATCGGCAAGTTGAGCAAATCAGCGCCAATAACAATGACCTCAAGCCCAATGAGCAAGAACAAAACCGAGTTCAAAATCTCGTCAATGAGTTCCCAAAACTGAAAAACGTGCTTGCGCGTATTGCTGCTCATGGCAAATTTTGCACCATGGTTGCCGATAAACAAACCAGCAATCACCACCGCAATCGGGCCTGATAAATGCAAGCGAATAGCAATAGCATAAATCACCATAACCAACGCCAACGTGATTAACACTTCAATATTGTGTTCATCAATCTGTCGCATCGCCCAAAAGGCAATCATGCCACCAATGGCACCAAGCAAAACACCGCCGCCCGCTTCAATCACAAACAATTTGGCAATGCCCAGCGCATCCATTTCGTTATGCCC
>JAMOMM010000361.1 GCA_027067085.1 Hyphomicrobiales bacterium | reverse complement strand
GACTACGGGCAAAAATAGAAGAAACCCCAACACGGCCAATTTATTTGCAAACAGTGCGGGCCCGTGGTTATGTTTTGCACGCACGCTCGTAAGATTGTTTTGTTTAGCGATGGTTTTGTGAGCATTAGAGCAACGATCAACTTACCTGCCTTCAAGTGATTTCACTTGAAGGCAGGTTGATCTAATGAACGAGCGGTGATGTGATGAGCAAAAAATCAGAGGATCAAAACAAGCATACACCCGCCCAAACGCTTTGGTGGCGGTTTAACCGCTTTTTGGAACACCATTTGCCAGAGGGTTTGTATCCAAGGTCGCTGATTATTGTCATTGCCCCGATGGTGTTGTTGCAATCGTTCACCGTTTATTTTGTACTTGAGCAGCATTGGAGCGAAGTGACGAAGCGCTTGTCGCGTGCGGTGGCACGAGATATGGCAGCGATTATTGCAGTTTATGAGTTTTCGGATAAGTCGGAAACGACTCTGGCTAAGTTGGTTAAAATATCGAACCAACATATGAAATTGGGACTTACGACCGAGCGAAAAACCGATCTGCCAGCCTTAGCGCCAAAACCATATTTCTCATTGGTTGAAAAGAAATTATCAAAATATATTGGTAACCGAGTGAAAAAGCCATTTTGGATGGATACGATTAGTAAGGCAGAATTTGTTGATGTGCGGGTGCAGGTTGATAAAGGATTGATTTTTAGATTTCTTATTCCAGAAGAGCGCGTTTCTGCTTCGCAGACGATTGTTTTGCTTGCATCAATGTTGGGGTCTTCACTGATTTTGATTGTTGTGGCGATTGTGTTTTTAAGAAAACAAATTAGGCCAATTGTTCGGCTGGCTGATGCGGCAAAGGATTTTGGTTTAGGGCGTGAGGGTGAGGCTTTTCAGCCTTCTGGAGCAACTGAGGTAAAAAGTGCTGCGTATGCGTTCTTGAACATGAAAAAGCGCATTGCCCGCCATGTTGAACAACGAACGGCAATGCTTGCTGGTGTGTCTCATGATTTGCGAACAATTTTGACGCGGTTCAAGCTAGAGCTTGCATTTTTAGGGGAAAATAAATCGGTTGATGCTTTGAAAGAAGATGTCGATGAAATGCAAGGTATGCTTGAGGGATATATGGCCTTTGTAAAAGGTGATGGCGGAGAAATTTCTCAGGACCATGAAATCAGTCAGGTGTTTCGAAATATTCAAACCCAAGTTATTCGATCGGGCAAACATATTCGTTTGATTGGAGAAACGGGTGTGCGGGCACGCGTAAAGCCAGATTCGTTTAAGCGTATGGTGGTCAATCTGGTGGCGAATGCGTTGCGCTTTGGCGATCAAGTCGAATTGGGTGCTGTGGTTGAAGGCGGATTGCTGGTTATTACTGTTGATGATAATGGACCAGGAATTGCTGTTGATGATCGGGAGGATGTCTTTCGACCGTTTGTGCGCTTGGATGAGGCGCGCAACCTTGATAGCTCAGGGACGGGGCTTGGCTTGGCGATTGCACTTGATATTGCCCATAGCCACGGCGGCAATATTACGCTGGAGGATTGCTCGCTTGGGGGCTTGCGGGTGCGAGTGGAAATCCCAGTTTAAAGCGCGATATACTCTAGAGTCGGTCTGGTTTAAATTGAACCAGACCGACCAGCTTAAGGTATTGATAATCTTGCGTTTTATGCAGTGTTTGTGATTCAAACAAAACATGAAACGCTCTAGTGTAATTTCGAACCGTTTGGTACTTGCTGTTTTGGCTGGACTAAAACGATGCCGCCTTGTTCGTCGCTAAAGCCTAAGGTTAAAA
>JAMOMM010000360.1 GCA_027067085.1 Hyphomicrobiales bacterium | reverse complement strand
GAATACCATTAGTATCTGGAATATAGGCCGCATTTCCAACCCGAAAACCAAGTGAATCAATGCGCCCATGATGCACTTTAAACGGCAGAATAACCAATTGACCACCAGCACCATCCACAATGATTTCCTCATTTAGATTGATGCGATGGAGGTTCAAAATCGGTGGATAATCAGAACCCCTTGGCGTTTCAAAACAATAAGTAAACCGTTTTAATAACATATCTGATGTTGGCTCATCGGCCCACACATTCACTCGCTCACACGTGTTGATCGCAATCGCGCGTAAATCATCAATGCCGTGAATATGATCTGCATGAGGATGGGTATAAAGCACGCCATCTAAGTGCTTGGTATCAGTGCTGTTCAACTGATTTCTCAAATCAGGAGATGTATCTATTAAAACAACAGTTTGGCCGCCGTTATCTGCCGTTTTTGTAATTAAAATCGAACAGCGATTACGACGGTTTCTAGGGTTTTTAGGGTCACATTTACCCCAATCATTGCCAATACGCGGCACACCGCCAGAGGAACCACAGCCCAAAATTGTAATTGTGGTCTCGCTCACACCTTAGCTCCATAAATTTCAGGTCTTGGTGCTTTATCAAACAACCTAAAGAAATTATCAGACGTAATCGCCGACATTTCTTCTTTACTCACGCCTTTAATTTCAGCCAAACAGCCTAGTGTATCTGCCGTAAATGCTGGTTGATTTGGCTTTCCACGGTGCGGTGCAGGCGCAAGATATGGCGCATCAGTTTCAACCAACAATCGATCCATCGGAACCATCGCTGCCGTTTGTTTAATTTCTTTAGCAGAGTTGAACGTCAAAATTCCAGAGAAAGAAACATACGCGCCCAGTTCTAAGGCTTCCTCGGCCAAATATTGTTTGGATGAAAAGCAATGTAAAAGAGGTTTAAAAGCCCCCTTTCCCATCTCATCACGTAAAACCCGTAGCGTTTCATCTTCGGCATTACGACTATGAATAACCAACGGCAAATCAGTCTGGCGTGCGGCATCAATATGAGCGCGAAAAACTTTTTCCTGACAGCATGGCGTGCTCTTGTCGTAATGAAAATCTAAACCAGCTTCACCAATGGCGATAACTTTGGCATGGCTAGCCAGCTCCACTAGACGGCTAGCGGGAATTTCAGGCTCTGCGTACGCATAATTTGGATGCGTACCAACCGAACAATAAACCGCGTCATTTTCTTCTGCGATCTTTAAAATAGATGGAAACTTTTCAACCTGCGTTGAGATCGTCACCATCATATGAACACCGGCATTTGCAGCGCGCGAAATGACACCACTTAGGTCATCTTGGAGTATATCAAAGTCAAGATGGCAATGGCTGTCGACAATCGGCCAGCTCATACTAAGCCCCCTGCTCTTTCTCAATATAACGCGGGAAAACGCCTTCAGGTTTCGGCAATTCAACACCAGAAGTTAAAGCGGTATCCAAATTACTGAAATTACGCGCACTTTCATCGACAACCAATAAATCCAAAAGCTTGCCCGCACCATCTGGCACATATGGTTGCGCCAAAATCGCAAACCGGCGAATAAGCTCGGCCGTCACGTACAAAACAGTACCCATGCGTTCAGGGTCAGTCTTTTTCAGCGCCCAAGGCTCTTGACCAGCAAAGTATTTATTTGCGTCACCAATCACTCTCCAAATTGCTTCAATAGCTTTATGGATGGCTTGTTCCTCATGAAAGCTGCGAACAATTGGCAGCAATGCTTTTGCATCGTCTAAAATTGATTTATCAGCCTCACTCAACTCACCGCAAACAGGGACTTTCCCC
>JAMOMM010000359.1 GCA_027067085.1 Hyphomicrobiales bacterium | reverse complement strand
ATTCATAACAAAAACTACTCAACCCTTCAGCCTCAAACATCGCGGCATTGTCTGCATCTTTTTTAAAATACAGAACATCATCGGTAATAAGGCCGAACATAATACCCTGAGAGAACAACCCAACGCCACCAAACATTCGTTTAAACGATGTGGGGCCAAAGCCTGTTAAGTGGTCTTTTATGAGTTCAACAAGTTCATCTGATACAGCCATGACATTGAGTTTACAAAGAGATGCTATGACTTGTCTAGGCTGCTGCAGATTTTCGGTGGCGCTGTAGAAAAGCTTTTATTTTAGCCACTATGGGTGCTTGGGTTAAACCCGTTTGGTCCGCAATTAAAGCAACACGTACATGTGGGAATGAAAGGCCATAGCGCCCTGCCCACAGACCATATCCATAAGCTACACCAAAGGTCACCATGACCCCTGCGATCAAGTCACCAAGGAAGTGGCCGCCAAAGGTAAGAGTTGAAAGCACCATGCAAAGGTTGAGAATTAAAAAGGGCCAAAACATTATCGTACGGCGGGTGGCCCACATATAAAGAACAGCTGCTTGCGTGTGAAATGAAGGAAACGCAATGAGGCCTGTTGATTTGCTAATGGTAACACTCCGCATACTGCCATCATAAAGGGCCAAAAAATGCTCTTGAAAATAACGACCTGCGGTTGGGGGCAAATTACTAATGATTGCGGCATCAGGGTTGTAATAATCAAAAGCGCCGATGGCTGGCGTAAATATGGCAATGAAAGTCGTGACAAATCCCATAAAGAAAAACATCATGATGAATTCACGCAAGCGCTCATAGTTTTGAGACAGAAAAAACACAAGAAAAATAAATATGAACTGACCAGTCAAAGACTGATATGAAAGATCCAACACTTTGCTGACCATTGGATTGGCATTAACCCAAGCCACGTGTGCTAGCCAATCAAAACCAACCAAGTGGTCAAACCACGCTAGCTTCTCATCTATAATAGGGAACTTTGTTGCGACCCCTAAATATGACAAAGGGCGCAATACCAAAGACATTAACAATGACAGCGATAATGCGAAGCCGAACGTCGCCATAAAGGGTGATCTTTTATGATAGATGAAGCCAATGGCAAGGCCCGCAGCCAGAACATAAAAAATTGTGTAATCACCGCCTAGTTTGATCTCGAAATCAACAACCCATGCCCAAATACTCATCGCGATCATCAAAACAAACATCACAATCCAAAGAATTGGAGCGGGAAACAACATGTGAGATACACGGCGATACATAAAACAACTTTCCAATTACAGGCTAAATTCAGACCAAAATCAGGCCTCACTCAGACCAACACTGGTGTTTGAGTATTTGGAAAATTACACGAAATTTGCAAAATTTCAGTTAATGTTGATGGAAAATGCGTTTATATGTGAACGGAAACTTAACGCTTAAAACTGGGTGCAATTGTTAGACTGCTTTATTAAAAGCATCCAGTTTGTCTTGGCTTATCGGCGTTAATTCAACTGACTCTCCGCAGCCACAAGCAGATGATTGATTGGGGTTGTTGAACACAAAGCCAGAGCGCAAAGTCTCAACTTCGTAATCCATTTGCGTGCCAAATAAAAACAACACGGCCTTCTTATCGATCAACACTGTTGCGCCATTGTCTTCAATGACTTCATCAAGCGGATCAATTTCGCTGGCCCAGTCCATGGTGTATTCCATGCCCGCGCAACCGCCATTCTTAACACCAATTTTAAGGCCAACAACGTCGCCCTTTTTCTTTTCCATAATTTTGGCAATTTGGCCAGAAGCCGCATCGGTTAGGGACAGAA
>JAMOMM010000358.1 GCA_027067085.1 Hyphomicrobiales bacterium | reverse complement strand
AAGCGAAAAGGTGGGAATTTTACTGATTGTGGTTTGGGCGGGGTAAAACGCAATAACCAATAAATGATTGGCAGCAATAACAACGCACCAAGGGCCAACGGGTTGGTAAAGCCAAGGGATGAAAATATTGATGTGAGCCAAGTCATATCATTTACCCGCTGATGTGGTTGGGGGGAGTTGACCTGAAATAAGATGATGCAGTTTTAACAGCGCAACGCTTGCTGGTTGATCGCTATGATGCAGGGTAAACGTCCACCCCAAGCTTGTTGCTAGGTCACGTACTTGGGCGCGGTGTATGGTTAGTTTTTCAATGTAGGCTGATTTTAGAGTCTGGGCCTTGCCCGTCATTATTTTAGCAACAGATGATGTATCAGCAAATTCAACGCGGCCTGAAAACGGAAAAGTCTCCTCGATCGGGTCGAAAATTTGCACCAGATGGCCTTTGGTGCCAGCACTGGCGAGGGTGTGCAGGCTGTGTTTTATCTCGTCAATGGGCGATAAAAAGTCACTGAATAAAACCACCGATGAAAAACGTGGCAAAGTTTGGCCCGTTGGTAGGTCGTTGATGTGTTGTCGGTTTTGGCTTGTTTGATACCAATCAGACAATTGGTTGAGGGTGGCGCGGGTGTGGCCTGCGTTAAAGGGGGCATCAAGGCCCGCAATTCGTTCGCCCGCTTTGATTGATAAAATGCTGAGCGCCAATGCCAAAGTTGCGGCACGTTCATATTTTGTGGTTTGTGAAAGGTGGGATTTAAATGCCATGCCAGTGGTGGGGGCAGCCCATGTCCACAAAGTGTTGGTGGCGGCCCATTCGTTCTCGCGAATGAATAGGCGGTTGCGTTTGGCTGAACGGCGCCAGTCTATTCGGTGGGCGGCATCGCCAGCGCTATAAGGACGATATTGCCAAAAATCTTCCCCTGGACCTGCACGCCTTCGCCCATGCACACCGTGGATCACGGTGTCCGCAATTTTTTCAGCTGCGATTAAAAGAGCTGGAAAAGCCAGCGCTGTGTTTTCAGCGCTTTTGCGAATTTGTGCTGAGGTTTCAGCACGGGTGCGAATATCTGGGCCAGACATTTGGGTGCTTACCACCATGGTTTAACCGATTTGGCTTTTAAGGTGATCGATCACACTATCGATGGTATGGCCATCGGCGCGGGCGGCAAATGATAATGCCATGCGGTGGCGCAGTGCTGGGTTGGCCAATTCTAAAACATCATCAACCGATGGTGACAAACGCCCTTCAAGCAAAGCTTTAGCGCGAACCCCAAGCATTAAGGCTTGGCTGGCGCGTGGCCCTGGGCCCCATGTGATGTTGTTGTTGATAAATTCGCTGGCATCGCCTCCTGGCCGCGCTAAACGAACTAACTTTAAAATGGCATCAGTAACTTTTTCACCAACGGGGATAAGGCGCACGAGTTTTTGCGCGGCCATTAGCTCATTGCGGGTGAGGATTGTTGAGGCCGATTTTTCTGTTGTTCCCGTTGTTGCAAACAACATGCGCCGCTCGGATTCCAAGTCGGGGAAGGCAATGTCGATTTCAAACAGGAAACGATCAAGCTGGGCTTCTGGAAGGGGGTAAGTCCCTTCTTGTTCAATCGGGTTTTGTGTAGCGAGAACATGAAACGGTTCGGGCAAATCATGGCGCACACCACCAACAGTGATGTGGTGCTCTTGCATGGCTTGCAATAAAGCTGATTGGGTCCGTGGACTGGCACGATTGATTTCATCGGCCATCAACAATTGGCAAAATACGGGGCCGGGGACAAAGCGGAAGGCGCGTTTGCCATCATCACTCTCATCTAAAATTTCAGCGCCTAAAATATCGGCGGGCATAAGATCTGGGGTGAACTGAATGCGTTTGTCAGACAAACCAAGGACGGTGCCAAGGGTGATGGCCAGTTTGGTTTTTGCAAGGCCTGGGGCACCAACCAATAAGGCATGGCCGCCGCCCAAAATGGCAGTTAAGGCTAGATCAATGACTTTGTCTTGGCCAAAAATAACGTCACTAATGGCGGTTTTTGCCTTTACCAGCTGTTGTGCGGTTGTTTCGAGTTCATCCAAAATTTTTTGATCGGCGTTATTGATACTATTCATGGTTGTTTTTCCCAAGTAATATGGGCGCTCCCAAATGTTTTATTTGTTATACAACAGAATGGACTTTTCAGGCTCAAAAGAAAAGACGTAATATGTTGTTGAGAGTATGGCTTTTTTAAATTTAGGCTCACAATATGGTGAAAACGAACAGTCCTGTTGATGCTGCTAACCCGTTAAAGGGGTTGGCTGACGTGCGTAAATCAAGTGGCAAGAAAGGTTTGCCGCCCGTGCATTTGTGGAATCCTGACTTGTGCGGGGATATTGATATGCGGATTGATCGTGATGGCACGTGGTTTTACCTTGGTTCGCCCATTGGTCGTAAAGAACTGGTCAAGTTGTTTTCGAGTGTGCTGCGCCATGATGAAGACGGTGTTCATTATCTGGTGACTCCAGTTGAGAAGTGTTCGGTAGAAATTGAAGATGCACCTTTTCTGGCGGTGCGCATGAGCGTGACTGGCGCGGGGCATGAACAGGTGATTGCTTTTGAAACCAGTGTTGAAGATGAAGTGATTGTTGATGCTGACCATCCGCTGAGATTTGAAACGGAAAAAGACACCGATGGCTTAAAGCCTTACGTTTTAGTGCGCGCGCGACTTGAAGCGTTGGTCAACAGAGCGTTGTTTTATGATCTTGTTGCATTGGGTGTGGTTGAAAAACGCGATGGTGATGATTGGTTTGGTGTGTGGTCATCTGGGGTGTTTTGGCCAATGGCACTTGCCAAAGAAATTGGTGTTGAAGTTGAGTGATTATGTGCACGGCCTAGAGCTATTTTTGCAACGAGCAAAACAGCGGTTGCGGCCCCATGCTGATGAACGTTTGATTGGCACAACGGCGGCAAAACCTGCTGCGGTTTTGGTGCCTGTGATTGAACGTGCTGAAGGGTTGAATATATTACTCACACAACGCAGTGACGAATTGCCGACCCATGCGGGCCAAGTTGCTTTTCCAGGTGGTAAGATTGATGCAGGCGATGTCTCGCCATTAGCCGCCGCATTGCGTGAAACTCATGAGGAAACGGGTATTGAGGGCCAATTTGTTGAGCCTGTTGGGTATTTAGATACTTTTGAGACGGGAACGGGTTTTTGCATTGTGCCTGTTGTTGGCATTGTCTCAAATGGGTTTGAGTTGACACCAGAGCCAGGAGAAGTGACCGATATTTTTGAAGTGCCGTTGGCATTCTTGATGGACCCAAAAAACCATATCCATAAGGATGTGATGTGGAAAGGCAAGCAGCGTCAGTTTTATGAAATGCCTTATGGTGATCGCTATATCTGGGGCGTGACAGCGGCCATGCTGCGTAATATGTATGAGAAGTTGAGTGATGGTTGAACAACTTAAAAGTCAAGCTTGGTTGCAAGATCCACGGTTAGCCAGCTTGTTTGGTGCTATTGAAGGTGCTGGTGGGCAAATTCGTGTGGCAGGTGGGGCTGTCCGTAATGGTCTATGGGGATTGGCCATCAATGACATTGATGCGGCAACAACGTTAACGCCTGATGTGGTTTTGACCGTTTGTAAGGCGGCTGGCTTTAGTGTGCATCCAACAGGTTTGCAGCACGGTACGGTAACTGTTGTTGTTGATGGGTTGGTGGTTGAGGTGACAACCTTGCGCACTGATATTAAAACTGATGGTCGCCATGCTGTGGTGGGTTTTACCTTAGATTGGCATGAAGATGCAATGCGTCGAGATTTTACGGTGAACGCGCTTTACTGTGACTTAACGGGGAAGGTTTTTGATGAAACAGGCCACGGCTTGGATGATATTGAAACTAAACGAATTGCCTTTGTTGGCGATGCTGGCGAGCGAATTAAAGAAGATTATTTGAGAATTTTGCGGTTCTTTAGATTTGAAGCACGGTTTGGACAAGGTGTGCTTGATCCAACAGGTCTTGCTGCTTGTATTGAGCACAAACAGGGTTTGAAAGCGTTATCTGCAGAGCGAATTTGGGCTGAACTTTCTAAAACGTTGGTTGCTGTTCGCGCCAGCCCCATTATTGCAGCGATGTTTGAGGTAGGTATTCTGCAAGAGTTGATTGAAGTAACGCGCCCGTTGTCGTGCTTGGCGCGTTTATGTGAGATTGAAGCGAGCCATGATATTGAACCTGATGCCATTAGGCGTTTGGGGTGTCTAACCAATGAAGCGGGCCATTTGCGGCTGTCTGGTGATGAAAAAAAGCGATTTAAAGCTTTGAGCACGATGCCGACGCTAAACCCGACATTGAGCGAGCAAGCACAAAAAGTATTACTCTATGAAAATGGCCAGCAAACCTATAGGGATTGTTGTTTGATTCAGTGGGCGCTTGGTGTTGAAGATGTAGAGAACAAGGATTGGTTTTTGCTCTATCAATTACCTGAGCGATGGCCTATCCCAGTGTTTCCTATTAAAGGCAAAGATTTGCTTGGCATAGGCATATCTTCTGGCAAACACATGGGTGAAATGTTGTCAGAATTGGAAGTCGACTGGAAGCAAAGCCGATTTAGTGCGACAAAGAAACAGTTATTAGATGCGGCTTTGGCAAATAAATTTAATTAAAATCAATTTGTGCGACGGAAAATTGTGGCACGAGAGTTCAAAGAATTTGAATAGAATAAACTTTTCGGGCCAAATCATAGCCCAGTAATAGATGGCCCGTTTAATTCGGGTGTATATAAGAGAGCAAAAATGGCCTTCCTTAAAAAACTTTTGATTATTCCACCAATCCTCATCGGCGTTGCTGTTTTCATGTATATGAAAAACAAAAAAGTCGAATTGGTCCCTCAAGCTGCCAGTGAAATTGCTCAAATTGTGCGGGTGGTTGATGCTGTGAAAATGCCTGTCGTACCTGTGGTGCATGGGTTTGGTGCGGTTAAACCAGGGAAATCATGGGTCGCAACAGCGCGTGTTGCTGGGGAAATAATTGAAGTTCATCCTGACCTGAAAAAAGGTGGCATTGTTGATGCAGGCACGGTGATTATTAAAATTTCGCCAGTGGATTATGAATTAGCCATTGCCCAAGCAAACGCTAATATTCGCTCAACTGAGGCCAGAATTTTAGAATTAGACGTAACCAAAGATAATACAAAAGCTCTTTTGAAGCTTGAGCAACAATCCTTGAACATTAGTGAGAAAGACTTGAAGCGGCAAACAAAACTGGTTAAGCAAGGTACGGTTTCTCGCGCCGCGTTTGACAAAGTAACCCGTGATGCGGTGAGCCAACGCAAGAAAGTTTTGGATTTGCAAAACAAGCTGCGTTTAACGCCAACGCAAATGGCCGTTCAACAAGAACAAAAATCTGTATTTGAATCACAACTTCAAGCCGCCAAATTGAATTTGGCCCGTACGGAAATTAAAATCCCATTTTCAGCGCGCATATCCTCAGTAACAGCTGAAATTGCTCAGTTTGCTCAGCCAGGTCAAACTCTTGCGAAAGCTGATGGGGTTGAGACGGCGGAAATTGAAGCGCAAATTCCTGTTGATCGGTTTTTTGCTTTGATTGCAGCGGCGGCCGGGAATGGGGTTTATTTAGGTTTGAACTCCAAAGGTTTGGATAACATGACCCAAGAGATGGGCATGAAAGTTTCGGTATTCTTACAAGCAGGTAAAACGAGAATTAAATGGGATGCCAGATTTGCCCGTATCAGTGATGAAATTGACCCCAAAACGCGTACCGTAGGCATTATTGCGGTTGTTGATGGGGCGTATGCCAAGGCAGAACCGGGCAAGCGACCACCTTTAAGCAAGGGATTGTTTGTTGAAGTTGAAGTGAGTGCGCGAGCGGTTGGAACGCACATTGTTGTGCCACGACTTGCTTTGCGCGCTGGCCAGCTATTGGTAGTTGGTAAGGATAATCGTTTGGAATATCGCGATGTTGAAACAGGCCTTGAGCAAGGAGATATTGTTGTTATTACGAAAGGCTTGAGCGAGGGTGAGAAGGTTATTGTATCTGACATTAGCCCTGCCATTGCTGGTATGTTGCTAAAACCGCAACTTGATGAGGCTTTGGCAAAACGCATCAAGGCTGATGCAAGTGGCGTTACTATTGCTGCAGGTGCAGCACAATGATCCGTTATTTTGTTAATCATCCAACTGCGGCCAATTTGGTTATGCTTGCACTTGTGGTGATGGGGTTGTTTGCAGCTCCGACGTTGCAACGCGAAACTTTTCCACGGCTAGAACCGCGCCGCGTGGAAGTTCAAGCGATTTACCCAGGAGCGCGTCCTGAAGATGTCGAAGAAGGCGTTTGTCAACGTATTGAAGATGCTGTTGATGGTGTGTCGGACGTTGAAGAGGTAACATGTGAAGCCAACGAAGGGTTTGCGCGCGCTGTTATCGAAATGCGTGAGGGCGCTGAACTTGATCGGTTTACATCTGATGTTAAAGCTGAAATTGAAGCGATTACAGATTTTCCTGACCAAGTAGAAAAGCCTGTTATTAAACAATTAGGCCGAACAGATTTCGTGGCTTCAGTTGTGGTAAGTGGGCCTTCAAAAAAGACAGAACTTAAAGCCTATGCCGAACAATTGAAGGATACGTTGTTGCGTGCAAGTGGCATTCCTAAAGTCAAAATTAAGGGGTTTTCAGATCGGCAAATTCGAATTGAAATTTCTGATTCTGCATTGCGCCAACATGGGCTAAATGCCAGTGATATTGCCAATACGATTAGGCGGCAAAATGTTGATTTACCCGCTGGTAGCTTAAAGACACGCGACCGTGAATTGTTGGTACGCTTTGCTGACCAACGCAAAACGGTGAAGGAAATTTCAAAACTGATAGTGGTTTCAAGTGCTGGCGGCGGTGAAATTCGCCTTGGAGATATAGCCAAAATTACAGACCGCTTTGAATTGGATGAAGAAAAAACCATTTTCAACGGAAAAATTGCGGCAATTCTTGATATTTCAAAAACTGAAGCAGAAGACACGCTGAAAGTGATTGATAAAGTTCGTGAAGTTTTGGCGGCCGAACGCAAAAAATTACCACCTGGTATTTCACTGGTCATTTCGAATGATAAATCAACGACAGTACGTGATCGGTTGCAACTGCTTTTAACCAATGGCGGTCAGGGCTTGGTGCTTGTTTTGTTGGTGCTGTGGTTGTTTTTTGGTGTGCGGTATTCATTTTGGGTCGCGGCGGGTTTGCCTGTTTCGTTCCTAGGTGCGTTTGCCATGATGGCGTTTTTCGGGTTCTCAATCAATATGCTAACCATGGTGGGTTTGCTTATCGTCATCGGTTTGTTGATGGATGATGCTATTGTGATTGCTGAAAATGTCGCGGCGCAACGAAGCAATGGTAAGGAGCCAATGCAAGCAGCTATTGATGGTACACGCCAAGTTTTTCCAAGCGTGTTTGCATCGTTTGCAACAACCACTTGTATATTTGGTTCTCTCGCATTTTTGAAAGGTGACATTGGTCAGATTTTGAAAGTTGTGCCAATGGTTATGTTGATGGTGCTTGTTGTTTCTCTTATTGAAGCGTTTCTCATTTTGCCTCACCACCTTGGCCATGCGCTGGAAAAAATGGGCAAAGAAGAAGGTGCCGTACAAAAATATTGTAATAGTTTGATTAAGCGGTTTGCTGCCAATGTTGTTTTTCCAGCGGTTTCATGGGCCGTGCGCTGGCGTTATTTGACGATGGGTATCGTGATTGGTGCGATGTTGATTACGGTGGGTGCTCTTGCTGGCGGATTGTTGAAGTTTGCCCCGTTTCCTAAGTTGGACGGTGATGTGATGGAGGCGCGTATTTTGTTGCCACAAGGCACGCCTTTGCGCCGCACTGAAGAAATTGTTGAAAAGGTAAACCAGGCGCTTAAACGGGTTGATGAGCAACTGACACCGAAGCAACCAGGCAAAAAGAAGTTGATTGAAAATGTCACGCTGAAATTCAATACCAATAAAGATGCTCATGAAAGCGGATCGCATGTGGCTACTGTTACCGTTGATTTGTTGTCATCTGAAGAGCGCTCTACGCGTATTGCAGATATAATGGGATTATGGCGCAAAGAGACGGGCCAATTGGCTGATGTGATTTCGATTAAGTATGCAGAAACCGTTGTTGGGCCAGGTGGTCTTGATATTGATATTCGAATGAGTGGGCGCGATCTCAAAGAACTTAAAGGTGCATCGCTAGAACTGCAACAATGGCTCAAGCAATTTAAAGGCGTAATTAACGTTATTGACGATTTGCGACCTGGTAAGCCAGAAATTGCGATAACGCTTAAAGACGGTGCATCTAGCCTTGGTGTTGATTCACGGATGATTGCCGATCAATTACGCTCGGCGCTTTTTGGAACAACTGTCAGCGAAATTCAACGCGGAGCAGAATCTTTTGAGATTGATGTGCGCTTGAAAGAGGGTGACCGAAATAGTTTGTCAGATTTAGATTATTTCACCATTACTTTAAAAGACGGCAAACGGGTGCCTCTTGGTGTGATTGCCAATGTCACAGCGGATCGAGGTTTTTCACGAATTAACCGCATAAATGGTTTGCGTACGGTAACGGTTCAAGGCGATGTCGATGTCCGTTATATCAACGCGAGTGAAATTCTGACTAAAGCCCAAGTGGAAGTGTTTCCTAAACTAAGAGCAAAATACCCTTCTATTTCTATGGCGTTAGAAGGGGCTAATAACGATGCCAAGAAAACTCAAAAATCGATGATTTCTGGATTTGCGATTGGTTTGATTGGCGTGTTCTTATTATTGTCATTCCAATTTAGATCTTATGTTGAACCGCTTGTGGTGATGCTGATTATTCCTTTTGCGTTTATTGGTTCTGTTTGGGGCCATGTGGCGCTGGGACTAGATTTCACTATGCCATCAATGCTT
>JAMOMM010000357.1 GCA_027067085.1 Hyphomicrobiales bacterium | reverse complement strand
TTGTTAAAAATAGTTGGTTGCAGGGGCCAGATTTGAACTGGCGACCAGCGAATACTCAAAATCACTCACTTGACCTGTTTTAGATCGACGGTCTTGGGCTGGCTGGAATGCGCGCGCAACGCAGCGAGCGCGTCTTGCAATTCTGCCGCTTCTTTATCGATTTTCTTAAATTCATTAGGTGTCACGGTGCCGTCGGACTGCGCTGCCGCCAAAGCCGCCATCAATTCAGCGGCTTCTTTGCCGATTGCCGCAAAACTTGAGAGGAAGTGTCCACCAATATCAGCGCCTGATACTTCAAGGCGCGCGCCGTTCAATTCCGCCATAGCTTGCGTAATCAACGGGCAACCTGTATCTGCTTCAAGCATCAGAGCAGCCATCAATGGAATAACATCGCCATGATCTGGCGAGCCAAAGCGGTGCATAGTGGATTTTGCAACACCTGCAACCTCACCAGCGCGAACAACACCGCCTGCCCGTTTAATTAAGTCGCGGGTAGCTGCTTTAACGCGAAATATTTTCTCTTGTGACATGGGAAATTCTCTCACTTCTTCCCGATGCAGACAGCATCTGGGCGTGGTTTATTGGATTGAAGAAAACGCAAATTTGGAGACTGCTCATGGCAATCACGCAAAAAATGAAATTGAGGGCTGAAATCGATCATTCGGCAGCCTCGGTCATGGCTTGGTATTCAACACAAGCCAAGTGCAAATCGTTGGCTTTAACTGCACCGTTTGTCGCTTTAATAATTAAATTTATAAGAATTGTACCAGGCATACGAGAGCCACTGGCCCAATGGCGAACGGCCACTCCTGATAATGAAAGGTCACTATCGGCCGCTTTTATGATTTTTGCAGCCATGTCATTTGGCTTTAAATCGTGCTTTTCCATGTATTCTTTTAGTTTCATAACTACAAATATAAACATATTGTTTAGTTTTGGTCAAACAATTTGTTTGTGGATACCTAAACTAATTGTTTGTTATGGTGATTTCCATGGGGAATAGAATCAAAGAATTGCGGAAATCCCGCGGATTATCGCAACTGCAACTGGCAGAGATAGTTGGTACTTCAAATCAACATTTAGGTATGTTGGAATCTGGGAAAAGAGGACTTACTACTGTTTGGATGGAGCGAATTGCTCCTGCATTAGGTGTCACGCCTGCTGAATTGATTTCTGATGTAGCTAGTTTCCAAGGTATTGAGGTTATCGGATCTGTTGAAGCTGGCGTTCTCAAAGAAGCAATCGAATGGGCCGACGGTGACCGCTACACGATAAACGTACCCCTTGGAGACATTTACAAACTGGTCAAACCTTTCGCGCTTGAAGTGCGCGGGCCATCGATGAACAAGGTTTTCCAAGACGGATCCGTTGTCATTTGCGCCAGCATGTACAATTTGGGCGAAGAGCCCATCGACGGCAAGCGTTACGTTGTTCAACGCAAGATCGATAGCCACAGTTACGAGGCCACTGTCAAAACTTTGCGCATCGATGATGATGGTAACGGTTGGCTTTGGCCAGAATCGACAGACCCGAATTTTCAAACTCCCGAAAAAATCAACGGTAACGAAGGTGATGAAATTACCATTCTTGCCCGTGTCATCGGCTTTTATCAACAAATGTAAGAATGGATGCGAAATGAAAAAGATTGCAATAACTACGGCTGTTTTAACACTCTTTGCGGCGACATCGGCCCATGCACAGTGGATTTACCAAACCAAGGATAGTGCGTTTAGTGATGACAAAATGCACTTTATGGTGACCGCAAAAGCTGGTTTTGCCTTTGGTTTTAGATGCAATAAGGGTGTAAAAA
>JAMOMM010000356.1 GCA_027067085.1 Hyphomicrobiales bacterium | reverse complement strand
TTATTACCTTTGCCATTGTTATTAAGTGCACAATGGTTGGTACACCGTTACATATCGGGCTTGGCGCAATGGCCTTTCTTGCTGAAATCTTTTTTATCCAGCTTGCCCGCCGTTTACAAAACACGGCCCGTGACATGCTGATTTTTAAAGCCCAGCGTGAAAGCCTGATTGCAGAACTCAAAGAAGCCAAACTAGCTGCCGAAAATGGCCGCCAGCACGCAGAAGTGGCAAATGTAGCTAAGTCGCGGTTTTTAGCCACCATGAGCCATGAATTGCGCACACCGCTTAATGCTATTATGGGTTTTTCAGAAATTTTGAGCCAAGAAATGATGGGACCTCACGCGGTCAAATGCTACAAAGAATACTCTGGCGATATTCATCAGTCTGGCAGCTATTTACTCAATCTCATCAATGATATTTTAGACCTGTCACGTATTGAAGCTGGCAAACATAAACTACAAGAAGACGCTATTGATCTCGACATCGTTTTAGAAGACAGTCACCGTTTACTGTCAATGAAACTTATCGGCAAGCAGCAAACGCTCACCTATGAAATGCCCGATGATTTGCCTTCGCTTTGTGGTGATGAGCGTTCAATCCGTCAAATTTGGATCAACCTTTTATCAAACTCCATCAAATTTTCAAAACCTGGCACAAACATCACAACTGGCGCGAAAGTAATGCGCAACGGGGCTTTGTCAATTTTCGTCCAAGACCAAGGCATTGGCATGAGTGACCAAGAGGTTAAAAGTGTTTTAGGCTTGTTTAATCGGGCAGAGTCTTCTGATCGAAAAGCCATTGAAGGGGCAGGTCTTGGCCTGCCTATCGTCAATGGTCTGATAAACTTGCATCAAGGTGAGTTACTCATTTCTAGTGAGAAAAACAACGGCACACGGGTGACGGTCACGTTCCCACCATCACGGGTCTTGAGCCTGAGCCAGCAACACGTCATGGCGGCGATGTCAAAAGCAAACCCAACCCAAAAAGCTTTAGTTTCTTTAACGGCTTAAAGTATTTTTGCGCTGAATAAATTTTCCAACTCGCGTTAGTCTTTATCGCTAACGCCAGCCTGTTCAAAGGTTGCCATTCCGTTGTGTAAATTGGCCGATGCCTGAATGATGCCGATGGCCAGCGCCGCGCCTGAACCTTCTCCCAAACGCAAACCTAGATCCAGCAACGGCTTTTTACCTAGCTTTTCCAAAAGCGCTTTGTGTGCAGGTTCTGCAGAACAGTGAGCTGCCAAACAATGGTCAAGCCCTTGCGGGTTTACCGCTTGAACGATCGCTGCTGCAGATGATGCAATGTAACCATCGATAAGCATTGGAATGCCTTGGATACGCGTTGCAATAATAGCACCAACCATTGCCGCAATTTCACGACCACCTAAACGACGAAGAAGCTCCAGTGGATCTTTTAAATGATCTTTGTGTAAAGTAACGGCTTTTTCAACGGCATCGACTTTGCGTTTTAAACCCGCATCATCAACACCTGTTCCTGGTCCCACCCAATCTGACGCGTTGCCGCCGTAAAGGCCATAACAAATGGCCGCGGCAATGGTTGTGTTTCCAATACCCATTTCGCCGATACACAAAAGATCGGGGCTGTCAGCAACAGCTTCCATGCCATATGCGATTGTCGCGGCGCATGCATCTTCTTCCATAGCAGCATCTTTAGTTATGTCGTTCGTTGGAATTTCCAAGGCCAGTTCAAACACCTTCAAGCCAGCACCAAAGGTTTCGCAAATTTGGTTTACAGCGGCTCCGCCTGATTGAAAATTGGCAACCATTTGAGCCGTTACTTCTGCAGGAAACGCTGAGACCCCTTGCGCGCACACACCATGGTTCCCCGCAAAAATCACGGTCATAGGGCGATCAACTTTAGGCGGATAATTTCGTTGCCAACCAGAAAGCCATTCTGCAATATCTTCCAAGCGTCCAAGAGACCCTGGCGGCTTGGTTAAGCTTGCATCGCGCCTCTTTACCTGCGTTACACAGTTTTCATCAATATCTGAAAAGCTTTCAAACAATGCGCGAATATCATCAAAAGGTGCGCCAGATTGGTTTTGTTCCATATTTAAACTGCCTATGCTATTGCTTGATTTAAATCGCCCGTATGAAATGCATTCAACAGGCAACCACCGTATTTAAATTTGACACAAGCCAAAGCATGAAAAAATCCAATTCGCAAGCTTTTGATGACCAAAACCGACACAGTTTAACCAACGATGTTGCGGCCAGCGTTGCCTTTCTCACAAGGTTACCTGTTGCGATTGAATATATTCGGCCAAACATTGCAACGGCGGTTCGTGGGTTTGCGATTGTAGGCCTTATTGTTGGATTGTTTAGTGGGGTAACATTTTGGCTTGCAACCAGCTTTGGATTATCAGCAAATATTGCTGGGTTTTTAGCTATTGCAGTGAGTTTTTTAATTACTGGCGGGTTACATGAAGATGGCCTAGCCGATGTTTGCGACGGATTTGGCGGCGGTTGGTCGCGCGATCGAAAACTTGAAATCATGCGCGATAGCTCAATTGGTACTTATGGGACTTTCGCGCTTATTATTTCAACCGCGCTTCGCGGTCTTGGGTTCGGTGCTATTGTCGGCAATGAAGCAAGCCTCATAGAAACTGTATTGATTTTTGCTAGTGTGGGCGGCCTGTCTCGCATACCAATCGTTTATATGATGTATCAGCTCACCCCATCGCGGCCCGACGGGCGCGCTGTTGAAGCTGGGCGGCCATCACGCCAGAACATGCGGCAAGCCCTTCTTATTGGGGCAGGTACTGGGTTTTTATTTTTGTTATTATCAGTAGGTTTTAGTCCCGCTGTTTTAGCCATCTTTGCCAGCCTTTCGGCTTACTTTGTGGTTAAAACGATCTGCCTTGCCCAAATCGGCGGGTATACGGGCGATGTGCTGGGTATGCTCCAGCAAATCAGCGAAATATTCATAATCCTTTTATTAGTGGCAATTATTTAAACCTACATTGAGATTCAAAGTTAACCTTTGTTTGGTGAATTTTTGATAAGTGTTCGCGGGTATGCTTATTTTAGGAGAGATCACATGAAAGGTTGGGTTGGAACTGGCATTGCCATTAGCGCATTGTTGATAGCCTTACTTCTTGATCCAGGGCTATTGTTTAGCCAAGAAGGTCTTATCACAGGGCGCATTGCCATTATGGCTGCGCTGCTGGCTGCAATTTTGGCGGCTTTTCTTCTGGGACAAGCAACTTCAGAGCTTTCATTTTCGCGCCACACGGCAACTTGGAGTGCGGGTTTAGCCATTATTACTGTTGGTGCCATTAACATCGATCTTTTGACCAAAAAACAAACCGATGCTGCGTTGCAGGCAAAGGCTGAACAAGTATATATTAAAAAGAAACCAAAAAAGCGCAAAGCAGCAGCCGTTTATCACCCCGATACCCTTAAAATAAACCGAGTTGAGAAAATCATTGACCGTGCAACTGTAGATCCATTTAGCAATCATACGAAACAGGAAGTTCTAGTAACGAACCGGTTGGAAAAAAAGAACTCAAAACTTGATGCTGATTGGAAGCCTTCTCAAGAAGAAAAAGAACGTTTCAAGAAATTTTTAGAGCAACAAGGATTGAAATATGATCCAGAAACAGCTTTTAAGCTTCCACCGCCCGAAACAACTTTGAGCCAAAACTAAATCCTAAATATGGGACTTCGAGCTGGGTTTTATTGTTTTCGCAAGGTTTTCAGGTTACAGAAAACCTATGACCAAGGGCAACTCAAATCTTATACAAACACCATGCGTAAATATTTGCGTCATCGACACTGAAACTGAGCACTGTATCGGTTGCGGGCGTACGCGCCATGAAATTGCTGGGTGGATGCGAATGAGCAATGAGGAGCGCCGCGTTTTATGTGATGAGCTTTCCGAACGCGTTACCACCCTCACCTCTCGAAAAAAACGCAAAGGCGGAGCGCGAGCTCGGCGAAAAAACACAGCACCCGATATTATGAATTTCGGCAGCTCTACAGAAAAAGGTTCCTGATATGTTGTTAAAGCCTCGCGCTGACTTAAAGCCAAACACTGTTGAATATGAACGCCAGCCTTTGGTGAAGCCAACGGGCTTTCGCGAATATGATGCGCGGTGGATTTTTGAAAAAGAGATCAACCTTTATGGCATTCAAGCGCTTGGCATGAGCCTTGGCACATTGCTGCATCAAAAAGGCATCAAACCTCACATTGTCGTTGGCCATGACTTTCGCTCGTATTCCGCCAGCATTAAAAACACACTTATTTCTGGCCTAATGGCGGCAGGTTGCACGGTACATGATATTGGCTTGGCTGTCTCACCCATGGCCTATTTTGCCCAGTTTGAACTTGATGTACCTGCCGTTGCAATGGTAACGGCCAGCCATAATGATAATGGCTGGACGGGCGTTAAAATGGGTTGTGATCGCCCTCTCACCTTTGGTCCTGATGAAATGTCAGCGCTTAAAGAAATCGTGCTTGAAGCCAAATGGGAAACCCGCGAAGGTGGCGGCCTCATTCATGTGCCAGATATGGCCGAACGATATATTGGCGACCTAACAAAAGACAAGAAAATCACTCGCCCCCTTAAAGTGGTTTGTGCTTGTGGCAATGGCACGGCGGGGGCATTTTCTCCGCAAGTATTGCGCGCTATTGGTGTTGAGGTGGTGGAGCTTGATTGCGAACTAGATCATTCGTTCCCAAACTACAATCCCAACCCGGAAAGCTTAAAAATGCTGCACGCCATGGCTGACAAAGTTAAAGAAGTTGGCGCTGATGTTGGCCTTGGCTTTGATGGCGATGGAGATCGTTGCGGTGTTGTTGATAATAACGGCAAAGAAATTTTTGCCGATAAAATTGGTGTGATGATTGCTCGCGATATTTCATCAAAGCTGCCTAACACAACATTTGTGGCCGATGTGAAGTCAACATCACTTTACGCAACTGACCCTGTTTTAATCGCCAATGGCGCTAAAGCTGATTTTTATAAAACAGGCCATTCATACATCAAAGCGCGCACGACACAGCTTGACGCGGTGGCGGGGTTTGAAAAATCTGGGCACTATTTTTTCCGCGCGCCTTTCGGGCGTGGTTATGACGACGGCTTGGTGTCTGCCATTATGGTTTTGGATATGCTTGACAATGCTGGCGATAAATCCATGGCCGATCTTTATGAAGATTTGCCAACCACTTACGGTTCACCAACCATGTCGCCTTACTGTAGCGATGAAGAAAAGTACGGCATTGTTGACAAAGTCGTTGCTCACTTTACCGAGCAATTCAAAAGCGGTGCTAAAATCGCAGGCCAGAGCATCAAAGAACTTATCACCGTCAATGGTATTCGTATTGTACTGGAAGATGGCACATGGGGGCTTGTTCGCGCTTCATCCAACACGCCAAACTTGGTGGTGGTTTGTGAAAGCCCTATCTCACAAGAATTGATGGAAAATATGTTTAAAACCATCGATGCGCATCTTTCCACTTATGATGAAGTTGGTGAGTACGATCAAAAAATCTGACGATGATTTGATCGAAGTAATAGACATTGTTTGGAATTGTTCTAAACTGTAGGTTCGTTTTATTTATCGAAGCTGCCCTTTGCTATGATCCCATTTTCAGACCTGACCGAACAACAAATTCTTGCTCTTGCCATATCATCAGAAGACGATGATGCGCGTACCTATATGGCCTTTGCCAATCAATTGCATGAAGATTACCCAGCATCTGCCCATGTATTTTTTGATATGGCCGAAGAAGAACACGAGCATCGGCGCATGTTGCAAGAGCTATATCGCGAAAAATTCGGCAACTTTATTCCACTCGTTCGACGTGCTGACATTGCAGGGTTTATTAAACAAACTCCTGTTTGGCGCACCAAGAATATGGGGCTGGAAACCATGCGTAAGCGGGCTGAAGTGATGGAGCTGGAGGCGTATCGTTTTTATAAAACGTCCGCCGAAAAATCTGCTGACCCCGACATTAAAAAGCTTTTAAGCGAGTTAGCAGAAGCTGAAAAAGAACATGAGTCTTTGGCAGGCAAGCTAGGGGAAAAGCATTTAGATGCCGATGCTAAGCTGAATGAGTCTGATGCCAAACAGCGTTTGTTTTTGTTACAGGTTATTCAACCTGGTTTACTCGGCCTTATGGATGGTTCGGTTTCAACCTTGGCCCCGTTATTTGCTGCTGCCTTTGCCACCCATGATACGTGGAATACATTTTTAATCGGCGCAGCCGCCTCAATCGGTGCGGGCATCTCCATGGGTTTTGCAGAAGCCTTGTCTGATGATGGTGAACTAACAGGGCGTGGACATCCGCTTATACGTGGTACTTCAGCTGGTGTGATGACCACTATTGGTGGACTTGGCCACACCCTGCCCTATTTGATTAACGACTTCTGGACCGCCACGGTTTTGGCTATCATCATCGTCTTTATCGAACTTTGGGCGATCTCGTGGATCCGCTATAAATACATGGACACCCCGTTCCTACGCGCCGCCTTCCAAATCGCGGTTGGAGGGTTCATCGTATTTGCCGCCGGAATACTGATTGGCAATGCTTAGGGGCTGTTCGCCTAAGCTAGGCTTACTCATATTGCTGCTATTACCGCCATTGCCAAATTGGTCAGAGCACCAACTAACAAGGCCAACATGGTGAAGACGGTGCCGTAATAGCGAAGTTTTGTGACTTGCGGAATTTGAGAAATACCATAAGCGTGCATTAAACGACCAACCACAATCACTACACCGATCAGATGGACGATCAACACGGGTGCTTGGGACAGTTCGGCCAGCAACATCAAAATCAGCACCAATGGTACGTATTCGGTAAAGTTGCCATGTGCCCTTAAAGTGCGGGTTAGTTGTTCGTGTTTGCCACCATCATCGCCAAGGCTAATTTTGGCCTTACCGCGCGCGCCAAAAACTTTAAAACTCAGCACGATAAATAATAAAGTGATTAGTCCTGCATAAATTGGGGTGATGGTCATCTTTTTCTCCAGTTAAATACGAATTTTATAGTTACTATAATTATTGCAGTGACAAAGGCAACAAAAAAGTTTACTTGAATTGCATATGAAAAAGTCACCCGATACAGATCGCTTTGATTGTCCTTTGGCCCGCGCCGCTGGTCTAATCGGCAAACGATGGACGCTTGAAATTTTGCGCGATATGTCGTTGCACAAGGCACGGCGGTATCAAGATTTTCAAAATTCGCTGGATGGCATATCGCCCAATACATTGTCGCAACGATTAAAGTCTTTAGAGGACGCAGGCATTATTTCTCGCCAATCCTATCAAGATCACCCGCCGCGCTCTGAGTATATTTTGACCCAAAAAGGCAAAGATCTCGGCCCCGTTTTGTCGGCTATTCATGCGTGGGGCAAGAAGTATTTGTAGTGGTTTTGACCACTTTGGATCCCCGTGACAAGCACGAGGATGAGGCAAGACTATACTCTTTGCTATTGCGCTTAGCTCTCCGACGTTCCCTGTTGCAAAAACCACACACCTGCGACCTTTTGTGCTTTTTGGGGTTGCGCGGTGCGAAGGGCTACCCTATTTACGATCCTCGTCCATACTGGACTTAAAACCCAAACAAGAAATGAGAATTCCGATGACTGGCATGATTTATCCAAAAAACGACAAACCTTGTCACGTCAATTTTATGGCTCTTCAATCAATGATGAGCCAACAAACGGAACTTACTTCTTATGGGCACTCCCAACAAAAATTCATGCTTACCTGAAGCCAAATCTAATGATGCAGAACTGCGTCTTGTCACCTCTGACAAGAGCTGGATTGAAGGTAAAGCACAACAACAATTAGAAACAACGGCACAACTTCCCGCTATTGAACTGGCGGTTGGCTTTCCTGATTTGCATCCGGGCAAAGGCTATCCTATCGGGGCAGCGTTTGTGTCGCGCGATATGTTTTACCCTGCGCTTGCGGGAAACGACATTGGTTGCGGCATGTCATTTTGGCAAACCGATCAATTGGCCCGCAAGGTCAAACTTGACCGCTTGGCAGGCAAACTGCGCGGACTGGATTTGCCATATGAGGGCGATAAAGCGCGCTGGCTTGAGGACCACGAATTAGCACCAAGCCAGTTTGATTACGGTATCGGCACCATTGGCGGCGGCAACCATTTTGCCGAATTGCAACAGGTGCACGAAGTGCGTGATGAAGCCGCATTCGCCCTGCTCGGTCTTGATGCAAAACGCTGCGGCATGCTGGTGCATTCAGGTTCACGAGGCCTTGGCCAAGAAATTTGGACTAAATTGCTACGCGATCATGGCTATAACGGTTTTGCGGCTAGCGATGAAAGTGGTTGGGATTATTTAGAATCCCATGACTATGCGCTCAACTGGGCCAGCGCCAACCGCGCCCTTATTGCACGGCGCTTTGCTAATCAAGCACGGTTTGATATTGCAGCGGTATCCGATAATTGTCACAACAGTGTCACGATTGAAAACTGGCGCGGCGGGGATGCCTTTGTGCATCGCAAAGGGGCGGCAACATCGCAAAAAGGTGTGGTGATGATCCCTGGGTCGCGCGGCACGTTGAGCTATCTTGTTCAGCCAATTGGCGAGCAAGATGACACGGCGTTTTCATTGGCCCATGGTGCGGGTCGGCGCTGGCAACGCGGTGAAGTTAAGCCACGTTTATCACACAAATTTCGCCCACAAGACCTTGAGCAAACTGCGCTGGGTGGGCGGGTGATTTGTGAAGATCGCGAACTGTTATACGAAGAAGCCCCGCAAGCCTACAAAGACATTGACCAAGTTGTGGCTGATTTAGAACAGGCAAGCCTGATAAAAGTAATCGCGGTTTATAAGCCGATGATAACCTATAAGTGCCGTCGCTACAGCAAAGAAGAAAGGTATGGTAATGACTAAAACATACCTGT
>JAMOMM010000355.1 GCA_027067085.1 Hyphomicrobiales bacterium | reverse complement strand
CAACGGAATAAGCGTGATTGCATTGAGCACCGTGTTAACAGGCACCCCCGCTGCAATAGACCCTGCACTATCAACAACAAACCACACAACGCCTGCAATGATAGCCGTCCTAATAATGGGCTTATTACCATCGCGTACCGCTGGATAAACAACACCCAAATAAATCACACCAAGCGCCGCTAATAACCCAGCACCAATGCCCGACAACCAAGCTAAATTTTGGTTGTAAACGGGCAAGCCATTACCAACAGGCCAATGCAGCACATCCAAATAAAATCGTCCGATAAAATCAATGGGAGCAAACGCCGTTGATCCCCAAACAAAAGCATTGATAAACAAAACATACGAAACATATTTAACGGTAATTGCGCCAGTCTGCTGGTTCATTGGTTTTTCCTTTCAGGTTCAATTAGCCCCCAAATAAAACCAACATCAGCCTCAAAACAATTACCTCGTGGGTAATTAGCGCGCCGAAAAATCAATCTTAACCAACACCAGAGGCCCTGCCAAAAGAACCAACACCGCCACATTAAAAACAGCGTTTGAAGTCACGCCAGATGCAATTGAGCCAGCGCTATCTATAATAAACCAAGCCACCACCGCAATAATCGAAGCACGAATAACCTGTTTATCACCACGCTTTAAAGCTGGAGCAACAATCAACAAAAACATCAACGCCCAGCCCATCAACACCCCCGCACCAATCGATGACAACCACATAACACTACGGTCCCAAACAGGCGAACCATCGCCAAGTGGCCAGTCAACCAAATCAACCAGCATGCGTGCTGGGCCATCAACAGGTGGAAAAGCTGCTAGCCCCCAAGTTGCGGCTAATAATATCAAAAGATAAGATACATATTTAATCATCGATGCAGCTGTAGTTTGAGACATGACGTTTTCCTTTTGAAATGAGCAAATTTGCTCAACATGGTATCGCTGCCATTTTCCAAAAACAATTACCTCGCAGGTAAGTGATTTAATCTAAATTTGCGCTATACTCACCCCATGACTTCTGCATTTGGAAACATATTACGCGACTGGCGCAAGCAACGACGCATGAGCCAACTTGATCTAGGGCTTGATGCCAACGTCTCGGCCCGCCATATCAGTTTTATCGAACAAGGCCGCTCAAAGCCGTCTCGTGAGATGGTGTTGAATTTAACCCAATGTCTACAAATGCCCAAAGCCCAAACCAATCAAGCCTTTCTGGCAGCTGGTTATGCACCCGTCTTCCAACAACACGCCAACAACAACACAAACCTTGCCCAAATCCACAGCGCCATCAACATCATGCTTGAAAACCACATGCCGTACCCCGCCATTGTAATGGACAACCATTGGAACATTATAAATGCGAATGAATGCGCCCAAAGCCTTTTGGTGCAAACAGGTTTTGCAGGTCACAAAAACCTCATTAAAGCGCTCATTTCTGACACGCCCGAAAAATCTTCCATCGAAAATTGGCACGAAGCTGTCACGCTCATCTTACAACGCTTAAAGGTTGAACTTTTTCATTTGGGAGAAGACGAAACGCTTAGCCAATTGACCAGCCAACTGGAAGGCCACTTAGACTTACACTCCCCAAAACCACGGCTCGTTGATTTCACCCAAGCCGTCATTCCCACCCGCTTTCGCATTGGTAAAAACACTATTTCAGTTTTCTCAACCCTTGCCCAATTCGGCTCAGTGTTTGACCTTACGCTGGCCGATTTAAAAATTGAACTAATGTTCCCTGCTGACGATGAAACAAAAAAGTTTTTTACTCAAAGTATGTAAAACTCAATGGACGATTTAAATTGCACCAACAACA
>JAMOMM010000354.1 GCA_027067085.1 Hyphomicrobiales bacterium | reverse complement strand
TGGAAAGTTATTGATTGAAAGCTCTTATACCGCCCGTATTTTGTCCAAATATTTTGGAGACTTCCTCCACTTCGTTATGTCAGGGCTTGATCCGAGAATGACGACGGATGGAATGAGGATAACGACGACAGGATGGGGATTGGCGGTATAGGCGCGACGTAACGAGTAAAACTACAGGGCGCACGAAACTTGACAACACCTTGCTCAATTGCAAATGGTGGGTGTAAGGGGTTTTTGGGGAATATTTAAGTGTCTCATCTTTTACGCAATAAGTTTAATGCGCTGGTTAAGGCTGGTGTGCTGAGCGCTGATGAGCGGCAGTTGGAAATTATTGGCCAGCTGGATGAACTTTGTGACAAGTTGATCGAAATTGAACAGCAACGAGATGATAGCCCTAGTTTATTTGCCCGATTGTTTGGCGATGATGACAAACCAGAGCTACCCAAAGGATTATATCTTTGGGGCGGGGTTGGGCGTGGCAAAACCATGTTGATGGATTTGTTTTTCGATGTGGTGCCAATTGGTGCTAAACGCCGCGATCATTTTTTGTCTTTTATGCAAAGTGTACACGCTGAAATCTTTGCCATCCGTCAAAAACAAAAAACGGGACAAGTGTGGGAAGATGCTGATCCGATATTATTGGTGGCACAAACCATTGCTCAGAAAACTTTCTTACTGTGCTTTGATGAATTCCAAGTGACCGACATTACTGATGCAATGATTTTGGGTCGTTTGTTTGAGGCCTTATTCGATAAAGGTGTGGTGGTGGTTTCAACATCAAACCGACCACCTGATGAACTTTATAAGGATGGGTTGAACCGTCATGCGTTTTTACCGTTTATCAAACGGTTCAAACAATCGATGAAGGTGCTGTCACTAGATACGCCAATAGACTATCGCATTGGTAAAATGGCGGGTGAACAGGTTTATTTAGCCCCGTTTAGTCGCGAGGCTGATATTGCACTACAACGACTTTGGCAACAATTGACGGAAACGGCTAAAGGAAAGCGTGAAATTTTGATTGTGCAAGGGCGAGAGCTGGTGGTGCCGCGTGCCGCGCGTGGTGTGGCGCGTTTTTGTTTTGCCCAGCTTTGTGAACAACCCCTTGGCGGCAGTGACTACATTGCTATTGCCAGTCATTACCAAACGGTGTTTATCGAGCACGTACCAATTCTTGGACGTGAGCAATCTAATGAAACCAAACGATTTATCACGTTGATTGATGTGTTTTATGACCGTGGGATTAAACTGGTTTTGACCGCAGATAGTATGCCAGAAAGCTTATATACAGATGGTATTCATGTATTCGAATTTGAACGAACAATATCGCGATTAAACGAGATGATGTCGGCAGAATACTGGTCAAAAACCACGTAACCAAAAAAAACTTGGGTAATTACGAATTGGTGACTTGAACGTAAGCGACAAAGGGTTTACTACGGCGACAAATTGAAGCACTATGATGTTAGCCCGCTACCAACTGAAACGTTCAATTCTTGGTATGCGAGCTGGCCAACTAAAACAAATAAAAAGCAGGTATAGGTAATGGCACGTAAAAAGATTTCCCTCATTGGCGGCGGCATGATCGGCGGCACATTGGCTCATTTAGCTGGCTTGAAAGAGCTTGGCGATATTGTAATTTTCGACATTGTCGAAGGCTTCCCGCAGGGTAAAGCTCTCGACTTGGCGCAAAGCTCCACAGTTGAAGGTTTTAACTGTGATATGTCTGGTGCCAATAAATACGAAGGTATTGCAGATTCAGACGTTGTTATTGTGACTGCGGGTATTCCGCGTAAACCTGGCATGAGCCGTGATGACCTTTT
>JAMOMM010000353.1 GCA_027067085.1 Hyphomicrobiales bacterium | reverse complement strand
GGTGTTGAAAAAATTGTAGAAATTAAGTTGGAATCTGACGAAAAAGCCTTACTTAAAAAGTCAGTGAAAGCTGTAACCACTTTGATGGATGCGGCTAAAACAATTGCACCAGATTTAGCAGACTAATCTTTTTTGAAAACGGATGGGTTTTTCCTTAGATGAATATTCATGAGTATCAGGCCAAGCAAGTTCTTAAAAGCTTTGGTGTATCAGTGGCTAATGGCCTTCCAGCTTTTAGTGTTGATGAAGCGGTAAAAGCGGCGCAAGAACTTGGTGGGCCAGTGTGGGTTGTTAAGTCACAAATTCACGCAGGTGGTCGCGGCAAAGGCGGCGGCGTTAAAGTTGTTAAGTCTATCGATGAGGTGCGTTCAGAAGCAGAACGCATGTTGGGTATGACTTTAGTAACGCATCAAACGGGACCTGCGGGTAAAGTTGTTAACCGCATTTATGTTGAAGAAGGTTCAAGCATTGAGCGCGAACTTTATCTGTCTGTTTTGGTTGATCGCGAAACGTCTAACGTTGCTTTTGTTGCCTCAACTGAAGGCGGCATGAACATTGAAGAAGTGGCCGAGGAAACACCAGAGAAAATCATTACGGTGCATGTGGACCCAACTGTAGGCTGCATGCCTTATGTCGGGCGTAAAATTGCAGCAGCACTTCAACTTGAAGGTAATCAAGTTAAGCAGTGTGTGAAAATGGTGGGCCAGCTTTATACAGCGTTCACCGAAAAAGACATGGCTTTGCTTGAGATCAATCCGTTGGTTGTTAATGGCGATGGCGATCTGATTTGTCTTGATGCAAAAATGGGCTTTGATGGCAATGCATTGTTCCGCCATAAAGATATTATGGAACTTCGTGATGAAACCGAAGAAGATGCTAAAGAGCTAGAAGCTTCAAAATACGACCTGAGCTACATTACGCTTGATGGCGAAATTGGCTGTATGGTCAACGGTGCTGGTTTGGCAATGGGCACAATGGATATTATTAAACTTTATGGGTCAGAACCTGCAAACTTCCTAGATGTTGGTGGTGGGGCGACGGCTGAAAAAGTGACCGCTGCATTTAAAATTATTACATCAGATGCCAATGTTAAGGGTATTTTGGTCAACATTTTTGGCGGCATCATGCGTTGTGATGTGATTGCTGAGGGTGTGATAACAGCGGTTAAAGAAGTGGGCTTGAAGGTTCCATTGGTGGTGCGCTTAGAGGGCACCAATGTGGAGCAGGGGCAAAAAATTATTGATGAATCTGGATTGAACGTAATTTCAGCGAGCAATTTGGATGATGCAGCCAAGAAAATCGTTCAGGCTGTGAAGGAGGCCGCGTAAATGTCAATTCTTATTGGTAAAGACACCAAAGTTATCTGTCAGGGTATTACTGGTGCAACGGGGACTTTTCATACCGAACAAGCTATTGAGTATGGTACGCAAATGGTTGGTGGTGTTACGCCGGGCAAAGGTGGCACCAAACATCTTGATTTACCTGTGTTCAACACAGTGGGTGAGGCGTGTGATGTAACTGGTGCTACGGCGACAGTTATTTATGTGCCACCACCTTTTGCAGCTGATGCCATTTTAGAAGCGATTGACGCAGAGATTGCGTTGATTGTTTGTATTACCGAAGGCATTCCTGTTTTGGATATGGTCAAGGTTAAGCGGGCGCTTTGTGGATCGAAAAGCCGCTTGGTTGGCCCAAACTGTCCAGGTGTGATTACCCCTGGTGAATGTAAGATTGGTATTATGCCAGGTCACATTCATTTACCAGGTTCGGTTGGCATTGTTTCGCGTTCAGGCACGTTGACTTATGAAGCGGTTAAGCAAACAACCGATGTGGGCCTTGGTCAAACGACCTGTGTTGGTATTGGTGGGGATCCTGTAAAGGGTACTGAATTTATTGACATGTTGGAAATGTTTTTGGCTGATGAAGCCACTAAACAAATCATCATGATTGGTGAGATTGGTGGCTCTGCAGAAGAAGATGCCGCGCAATTCCTAAAAGATTCAAAAATTAAAAAACCTACCGTCGGCTTCATTGCTGGACGCACTGCACCTCCCGGCCGTACCATGGGCCACGCGGGAGCGATTGTGTCTGGTGGTAAAGGTGGTGCCGAAGGTAAAATTGAAGCAATGAGATCGGCAGGTGTTAAGGTGGCAGACAGTCTTGCTCAGCTTGGTACAAGTATGGTTGAATTGATTAAGTAAGTAGACGTAATCAGAACAATTTTGCCCGTTAGGTATTCCAGTGGGCATTAACAGATAAATTGTTCGAACAATTGTATAAACGATCAAATGAACCGCATTCAGGTGTGCATATTTGAATGCGGTTTGATCAAAATCAGGGAGGTGGTTGCGTTCGCAACGCACCACCAGCAGGGATATGGCCAAAACAGACCAGAATGATGTGTTCGAGCGGACATCATTTCTTTATGGCGGCAATGCTCAATATTTAGAACAACTTTACAAACAGTTTCAGGACGACCCTTCAAGTGTTGATCCGCAATTGCAGGACTATTTCGCGCAATTGGGTGATAAGCCTGAGGATGTGCGCGCCGAAGCCAAAGGGGCCTCATGGCAACGACCTGATTGGCCTGTTACAGGTAATGGCGAATACGTCAGCGCGATGGATGGTGACTGGGGTGCGGCGGAGAAAGATCTTGAGCCAAAAATTGCCGATAAGGCAAAATCTGCTGGCGCAACGCTGACCGCGCATGAGTTGAAAAAAGCAACGCTTGATTCAGTCCGCGCTCTTATGATGATCCGTGCATACCGCATGCGTGGCCACTTAGCGGCTGATCTTGATCCGCTCAAACTCAAGGAAGAAGCCATCCAGCCAGAGCTTGACCCGTTATCATATGGTTTTGTTGAAGCGGATATGGATCGCCCGATTTTTATCGATCATGTGCTGGGACTTGAAAAAGCAACTTTACGCGAAATTATTTCGATTTTGAAACGGACCTATTGCTCAACACTTGGTGTTGAGTTTATGCACATTTCAAATCCAGAGCAAAAAGCATGGATTCAAGAACGTATTGAAGGCAAGCACAAAGAGATTACCTTTACCCCTGAAGGGCGCAAAGCGATTTTGCGCAAAGTGGTGATTGGTGAGGGGTTTGAGCAATTCCTCAATATTAAATATACAGGTACGAAACGGTTTGGTCTTGATGGTGGGGAATCCATGATCCCAGCGCTTGAGCAAATCATCAAACGTGGTGGTGCAATGGGCGTTGATTCCATTGTGTTGGGCATGGCTCATCGGGGTCGTTTGAATGTCCTTGCCAATGTGATGGAAAAACCATTTGCTGCGATCTTTAATGAGTTTAAAGGCGGGTCTTCCACACCTGAAGAAGTTGAAGGTTCGGGCGATGTGAAATATCACTTGGGTTCTTCTTCTGATCGCGCTTTTGATGGCAATAATGTTCACTTGTCTTTAACGGCCAATCCGTCTCACCTTGAGATTGTTGACCCTGTTGTGCTTGGTAAAGCGCGGGCAAAACAAGATCGCAAGAAAGATCAAGATAGAACCTCATGTCTACCTTTGCTTATTCACGGTGATGCCGCGTTTGCAGGCCAAGGGGTGATTGCGGAATGTTTTGGTTTGTCTGATCTTCGCGGGCATAAGTCTGGTGGTTCGATTCACTTTATTATCAATAACCAAATTGGCTTTACCACATCGCCGATCTGGGCACGGTCATCGCCGTACCCATCAGATGTGGCTAAGATGATTGAAGCACCAATTTTCCATTGTAATGGTGATGATCCAGAAGCCGTGGTTTATGCCGCAAAAGTTGCGACAGAGTTTCGTCAAACCTTTGGTCGCCCAGTGGTGATCGATATGTTCTGTTATCGCCGTTATGGCCACAACGAAGCTGATGAGCCATTTTTCACTCAGCCGCGTATGTATAAAGCGATTAAAAAGCATACAAATGTTGCCAAACTCTATGCCAATCGTCTGATGGATGATGGAGTTTTAACTCATGAAGAATTTGGTGAAATGATTAATGAGTATCGCAGCCAACTTGATAAGGATTTTGTTGCTGCCGATACGTATAAACCTAATAAGGCTGATTGGCTTGACGGTCATTGGTCTGGCTTAAATAAAGCCAATGATGCCGATGATCCGCGCCGTGGTATGACGGGTGTGGTTTCTGATACTTTGCGCAAAGTCGGCAAGACGATTACCACTATTCCAGAAAACTTTACCGCTCATAAGACATTGGTTCGGATTTATAAAGCCCGTGCTAAAATGATTGAAACAGGCCAAGGCATTGATTGGGCTGTGGCTGAAGGTTTAGCTTTTGGCACCTTGCTAGAGGATGGTTACCCTATTCGCTTGTCGGGCCAAGATGTGCAACGCGGCACGTTTTCTCATCGACATGCTGTGTTAGTGGATCAAGAAAATGAAGAACGCTATACACCGCTCAATTATCTTGAAAAAGATAACAATGCCGCAATTGAAGTCATTAACTCGATGTTGTCAGAAGAAGCCGTGCTTGGTTTTGAGTATGGTTATTCACTATCTGCACCAAACACGATGGTGTTGTGGGAAGCTCAATTTGGTGACTTTGCCAATGGTGCACAAGTGATCTTTGATCAGTTCTTGTCATCGGGCGAACGTAAATGGTTACGGATGTCTGGCTTGGTTGTGTTGCTACCTCATGGCTATGAAGGCCAAGGGCCAGAGCATTCATCGGCTCGCTTAGAGCGGTATTTGCAAATGTGCGCTGAAGATAATATGCAAGTTGCAAACTGTACAACGCCTGCAAATTACTTCCATATTTTACGTCGACAAATGAAACGAAATTTCCGTAAACCTTTGATTATGATGTCACCAAAATCATTGCTACGGCATAAAAAATGCGTGTCGCCGTTGGAGGACTTTGATGCGGATTCTACTTTCCACCGTATCTTGTGGGATCATAATGACCCTGGATATGGTACTGCGGATACGCTTGTTGCTGACGAAAAAATTCACCGTGTTGTGCTTTGTACAGGTAAAGTTTATTTTGATCTGTTTGCTGAGCGCGAGAAAAAAGGCATCGATGATATTTATCTGATGCGGGTGGAACAGCTTTATCCGTTCCCTCACAAAGCGTTGATTAAAGACCTTGCGCGGTTCAAAAATGCTGAGTTTGTTTGGTGTCAAGAAGAGCCATATAATATGGGCGCGTGGATGTTTGTGCAGCCTAATATTGAATGGGTGCTTAACTATATCAATGCGAGAAATGTACGTCCACGTTATGTTGGTCGTCCAGCTTCTGCGTCACCAGCAACAGGTTTGATGAGTTCGCACTTGAAACAACTTCAGGCATTTTTAGATGATGCATTGGGTGAGGCTCCTAAAAAATAAATTAAAAGCGTTACAGGCTTTAGATAAATAATTCTCCGATAAATAGGAAATGAAATAATGGCTAATGAAATTCGCGTACCGACCCTTGGTGAAAGTGTTACCGAGGCTACGATTGCGACGTGGTTCAAAAAACAAGGCGAGGTAATTGTTGCCGATGAGCCTTTGGTTGAACTTGAAACAGATAAAGTAACCCTTGAGGTGCCAGCACCTGCAAGTGGTGTGTTGTCAGAAATTGTTGCTCAAGAAGGTGAAACTGTTGATGTTGGTGCTTTGCTTGGTGTAATTTCAGAAGGCAAGGGCGCACCTGCCGCTGCTTCGGCGGCCGCAGCACCTGCCGCTTCTGCCCCCGTTGCCGCAGCACCTGCCCCGAGTGCAACAATGAGCGCAACAACGAGTGCATCTGATGAGCTGTCACCAGCGGTTCGTAAATTAGTTGCTGAGAACAATCTCAACCCCGCTGACATTAAAGGCACGGGTAAAGATGGGCGTTTGATTAAGGGGGATGTATTGGCGTTTATTGAAGCCAAATCAGCACCAGCTACGCCAGCACCTGCGAGCGCTCCTGCTAATGCGCCATCGAACGATACTGATGCACCGCGCGAAGAGCGCGTTCGTATGACCCGTTTGCGCAAGACCATTGCCAGACGTTTGAAAGATGCACAAAATACAGCCGCGATGCTGACCACTTTTAACGAAGTTGATATGTCTGCGGTGATGTCGTTGCGCTCTGAATATAAAGAGATGTTCCAGAAAAAGCACGGCGTGAAGCTTGGCTTTATGAGCTTTTTCACCAAAGCTGTTTGCGTGGCACTTAAAGATGTGCCTGCGGTGAATGCTGAAATTGATGGCGATGAGTTGGTTTATAAAAACTATTGTCACATTGGTGTGGCCGTTGGTACTGACAAAGGTTTGGTTGTGCCAGTGCTGCGCGATGCGGACCAAATGTCTTTAGCTCAAATTGAAAAAGGCATCAACGCACTGGGTGCAAAAGCGCGCGATGGGAAACTATCGATGGCCGATATGACAGGCGGCTCGTTTACCATTTCAAACGGTGGTATTTATGGTTCGCTAATGTCGACACCAATTTTGAATGCACCACAATCGGGCATTTTGGGCATGCATAACATTGTTCAACGTCCTGTCGTTGTGAACGGTGAAATTGTCGCCCGCCCGATGATGTATTTGGCGGTGTCTTACGATCATCGTGTTGTGGATGGCAAAGAAGCGGTGACTTTCTTGGTGCGTATTAAAGAGTGCCTTGAAGATCCTAAACGCCTTATTCTTGATTTATAGATTGGAATTGTAATTATGTCTGAACAACAATTTGATCTTACCGTTATCGGCACGGGGCCGGGCGGTTATGTGTGTGCTATTCGCGCCGCGCAATTGGGTTTGAAAGTTGCTGTGGTTGAAAAGCGCTCAACCCATGGCGGCACCTGTTTGAACGTTGGTTGCATCCCATCAAAAGCGCTTTTGCACGCATCTGAAAGTTTTGAAGAAGCTGGCCATAAGTTTGAAAAAATGGGCATTGGTGGCTGTAAACCAAAAATCAATGTGAAACAAATGTTGGCCTTTAAAGATGACGTTGTCTTGGGCAATACCAAGGGCATTGATTTTTTGTTTAAGAAAAACAAAGTCACGCCATTTTTGGGTACAGG
>JAMOMM010000352.1 GCA_027067085.1 Hyphomicrobiales bacterium | reverse complement strand
TGGTTGCCAAAATTGGTTTCGGGCGAAATGATTGGTGCAATTGCCATGACCGAGCCGGGCGCTGGCTCAGACTTGCAAGCCATCAAAACCACGGCGCACAAAGACGGCAATCATTACGTCCTCAATGGTTCAAAAACCTTCATTACCAACGGACAACTGGCTAACCTCATTATTGTCGTTGCCAAAACCGATCCCAAAGACGGGGCCAAAGGCACCTCATTGATGATTGTTGAAACGCAAGAGGTTGAAGGATTTAAGCGTGGCCGTAACCTAGATAAAATCGGTTTAAAATCTAACGACACATCAGAATTGTTCTTCGATAACGTCCGCTTGCCAGCATCATCATTACTTGGCGCGCAAGAAGGTATGGGCTTTGTTCAACTCATGCAACAATTGCCGCAAGAACGCTTGTTGATCGCTATTGCCGCGATGGGCCGCATTGAACGCGCGCTCAACGAAACACTTAAATATGTTAAAGAGCGCAAAGCTTTTGGTAAATCGATTTTACAATTTCAAAATACTCAATTCAAGCTGGCTGAATGTAAAACCGAAGCCACTATTGCGCAAGTTTTTGTCAACGACTGTGTTGCTAAACTCGTAAAAGGCGAGCTAACGAGCGAAGTCGCTTCAATGGCTAAATATTGGGTGTCTGACTTGCAGGACAAAATTATTGATGAGTGTTTGCAACTGCATGGCGGTTATGGCTTTATGAATGAATACCCTATTGCCCGTATGTATCGTGATGCGCGCGTTGATCGCATTTATGGCGGCACCAATGAAATTATGAAATTGATGATTGCTCGCTCTCTATAAGCGCGCTCTATTCCTCATTTAAAGGACTTGAAAATGACTGATTGTTTTATTTATGACCATGTGCGCACACCGCGCGGTCGTGGCAAACCCAATGGCTCTCTCCATTCAGTAACCGCCTTAGAACTTGGCGCACATGTGCTGCGCGAGATTCGTGATCGCAATGATCTGGAAACCGCAAAAGTTGATGATGTCGTTTTTGGTTGCGTTGACCCTGTGGGTGAGGCTGGCGGCGACATTGCGCGTGCCAGTGCCTTAACCGCTGGCTATGACGAACAAGTGCCAGGTATTCAAATTAACCGTTTTTGCGCATCTGGTTTGGACGCTGTAAATTTTGCCGCCTCGCAAGTCATGGCAGGCGCGCACGACATGACGATTGGCGGCGGTGTTGAATCCATGAGCCGCATTGGCATTGGTGCATCGGGTGGCGCATGGCCCGTCGATCCATCAATAGCACTTCCAACTTATTATTTACCGCAAGGTGTATCGGCCGATCTCATAGCCACTAAATATGGCTTCTCACGCGATGATTGCGATGCCTATGCAGTTGAAAGTCAAAAGCGTTCTGATGCATCTTGGAAGGCTGGAAATTTTGCCAACGCCGTAGTGCCAGTCAAAGACCTTAATGGTTTGATGATTTTGGACCATGACGAACACATGCGCCCAACAGCAGATATGCAATCGCTCGGCGGCCTCAATGCCGCGTTTGAAGCTTACGGCAAACAATACGGATTTGAAGCCGTAGCACTACAACGTTATCCAGAACTTGAAGAACTTGACTATGTTCACCACGCTGGCAATTCATCAGGCATCGTTGATGGTGCCGCCGCTATTTTGCTTGGCAATGAAGAAGCAGGAAAAGCTGCGGGGTTAAAACCGCGCGCCCGTATTAAGGCGTTTGCTAACATCGGTTCAGAACCATCAATCATGCTCACAGGGCCGGGCGATGTGACCCGCAAAGTGCTTAAACGTGCAGGCATGACGACGAGCGACATTGATCTGTTTGAAATC
>JAMOMM010000351.1 GCA_027067085.1 Hyphomicrobiales bacterium | reverse complement strand
GTGACACAATTTATGAAGATGTTTGGGAACAATTAGAAGATGTGATTTTGAAAACCTATGATGGGTTTCCAATAAAGCTTTGCCTAATTGACTCTGGGTTTAGACCTGGGAATCCAAAGCAAGTTCCTGAGAACATGGTGTATTCATTCTGCCAGCGGCATAGTCGGTTTTGCCGCCCCACCAAAGGGCGGGACACCATGATGAAACCAGTCGTACCCTCTCAAATTGAGTTTATGAAAGATTGGCGAGGTAAACAACAAAAGGTTGGCATTGAGCTTATCCATTTGGACACGGACTTTTTTAAACGAATGGTTCATGAGCGGATCGTTCGGGACCGAAGCCAGCACGGCGCATGGTTATTGCCTGATGATGTTGGTGATGACTATTTGCAACAGATGGTTTCAGAAGCACGAATTTTAAAACCAGGCGGAAAACCCATGTGGGTGAAACGCCATAAAGACAATCACTATTTTGATATTGAAGCAATGCAGGCCGCCGCGGGGTTTATCCTTGGCGCTCAGCGCATGGGTGCAAATTCTAGTCGCACGACGCGCAGTACGAAGCCTGCTCGAAGTACAATTGAAAGCGTTGTTCCAAAACGCAAAACAGCGGCCGATTGGTCAAAAGAATTAAACGGATAAAAGGTTCACCTCATGAGCAATGCCTTTGGCATTCCCAAAATTGGCCGTACTAATGTGGCCAACGGAAAGACGCATTCATTAAGTGAACGCGCGGGGTTTCTTGAGGGTGCCAATCGCCATGCCTATATTCATGCGCCGACCCCATATGTGCGCGATTTTCAAGAAGATGTGGAGCAAAGCCAGCAAGAGGTAAACTCACGCATTTCAAATGCGTTGATGAATTCGGGATGGGTTCGCGGCGTTGTTGATTTGATGGTTTCGCACATGGTTGGTGAAGCACTTCGACTTAACGCGAAGCCGAACGGTCAAATTTGGGGTTGGGATGATAACCAAACGTCGAGTTGGGCAAAGCAAAACGAGGCTCGTTGGGCAGTTTATTCAAACTCTAAGCGAGATTGTGATGCTGGTTCTAGATTTACGATCGGCGAGCAAACGAATGCGGCTGTAAAACAGTGGTATGCCACAGGCGAATACACGGTAGATTTGCCGATGATTTCCCGCGCTGGAACGATGTGGAACTCTAAAACTAGGTTGGTGCCATCCCACTGGATGTCTCAAGAGAGCAACGAATGGGATAAGTTGCGCCAAGGCGTTTATCTCGACAAAAATGGCGCACCAATTGGTTATCGGTTCGATGTTAAAAACACAGACGGAACCGAAAAAACAGTCCGCCGTCGCGCAATTGATAAATACGGCCGTCCGCAAATTTTGCACGTTTTCGAAGGCGCAGCGGGGCAGGTTCGGGGCATTTCTCCGCTGGCGCCCGTTGTTGGGATTATTTCTCAATACGAACAATTGGCTGGCGCAACGCTTACAGCGGCAATGATCCACGCGATTTTTGCTGCAACTATCGAAAGCGACTATCCAACAAGTGACGTGCTGGCGTCATTACAAACCGAAGAAGAACGAACTGGTTCAGGCGGATATGGTGATGAAAACCCGTCTTTATTTGAAAGTTTTATGGGGCAAAAAACAGGCTGGCATAAGAATGTCGATATTGATTTGGGCCAACACGGGAAAATCGCTCATTTATTGATGGGCGAAACACTCAAGTTGAATGGGTCTGAGCATCCAAACTCAACGTTTGAGAGTTTTGCTAATTTCCTATTGCGTGAGGTTGCGCGCTGTATCGGTGCAATGGCCGAAGATGTTACGGGCGATTTAAGTGGTGCTACTTATTCGAGTGTTCGTATGGGTATAGCAAAGATGTGGCCGTTGATGAAGATTCGACGCAAACATATCGCCGCGTCTTTACCACAAGTCGCGTATGAAAACTGGCTGGAAGAAGAAATCAGTAACGGGGCTGTTGAGTTCCCAGGCGGTATCGATGCGTTTGTTTATTACCGCACTGCGGCAACAAATGCCGAATGGGCTGGTCCTGCCAAACCGCAGGCCGATGATTACAAAGCAGCCCAAGCGCACCGTGAATACAAAGACATGGGCATATCGTCGGATGAAGACATAGCCAATGATTTGGGAATAGATATTGAAAAATCTTATGCGCGCCAAGCTCATGAACGTAAGCTGCGCGCAGACTTGAACCTGCCAGAGGTGTTGCCAAAGCAGGGCGGTGACCCTTCAAAACAATCGAAGGAAAAAGAAAATGCCGTTGATTGATGCCGTTAATATTAACGACCCTTGCGCTGTCATTTCAGCGTTGAAGAAGATTCGGCTTCGAATTATCGCTGGTGAAAGCGAAGTTCGCGTTCGTTTTGGTGATGATGACGTCTCGTTCAAATCGGCGAACTTAAATACAGTTGACGCTGAAATAGCGCGTCTTGAACCAGAATGTGCGGCTCAAGAGGGGCGGCCAGCTAAATCAACGCGACGCGCGTTTTCTGCGAGGTTTTAATGAACAACGGAGTAGGTGAATTTGCCTTTGCAAATATCGCAAAGCAACTATTTGGCCAGCCATTACTGCTAGCTGAAACCCAAGGTTTGATTATTGGAGATATGATTGCTGCGCGTATTGCTGACAATAATGATCCACAATCAAACCGCTTCAATGGCGGCGATGCTCAGTTTAAAGAACGCACAGGCGGTGGTATTGAATACCTTGGCTATCGCAAAGACGGCAATGTCGCGACGATAAATATCCATGGCGAACTTGTAAATCGCGGTGCATGGATGGATGCTCCATCTAAATTAACGTCTTACGAAGGTATCAATCAGCAAATCAAGAATGTTGAGAATGACCCTGAAGTTACAAAGGTCATTCTTGATACTGATTCACCGGGTGGTATCGCTGCAAACATGCCTGAAACAGCGCGAGCAATTCGAAGACTGTCGGAAACAAAAGAAGTGATTGCGGTTATAAACGGCCAAGCATCATCGGCGGCTTATGGGTTGGTCAGTGCGGCAAGCAAAATTTATATGGGTGAAAGCTCAGACGTTGGTTCAATCGGTGTGTTGGTTCTTCATATGGATCAAAGCAAGCGCATGAAAAAAATTGGCGTCGCTGCCACATTCATCCACGCTGGCTCGCACAAGGTTGATGGAAACCCATTTGGCCCATTAAAAGGCGCTGCTTTGGAAAACATCAAAGCCCGCGTTGAAACGGTAATGGATGGGTTTGTATCCTTGATTACTGAACATCGGGAAAATTTAACCGAAGAAACAATTCGCGGCTTAGAAGCCCGCGTTTTATTGGGCAAAGAAGCCCTTGAAGTTGGTCTTGTTGATGGCTTCGCCACTTACGACGAAGTTTTAGAAGACCTGAAAAGCGCTGGAAACGGCCCATTGTCGACAAATAGGAGTATTCAAATGCCCGGCAAAAACCCACAAACCAATGCGCCTGCTGCAGCGGTAATTACACAAAACGATGTTGATGCAGCCGTACAAGCTGCCTCGGAACAAGCAAAAGCGGATGGCATCAAAGAAGGTGCGGCTGCTGCGACTAGCCGATTTAACGAAGTTATGTCTGCTAAAGGCGTGGCTGGCAATCCAGCTCGCGTATCTGCTGCGTTTGATCTGGCGTGTAAATCGCCAGATATGCCCGCTGCTGATGTTGCCGCTTTCGTAACTGCACATTCGCCTGCAGTTGATACGAAGCCTAAAACTTCACTTAACAACCGCGTCACAAACGATGGTGATGACTTGCCGGGAAGTGACGAAAATCCTGATAAAGAAGCCGCTGCTGCAGGTGTGTGGGATGATGCAATCAAAACTGCTGGCGTAGGTCATTAAGCACTAAGCCAACTTCAAACTTTAAACCTTTTAACAGGAGAAACGGATATGACCGTTCTTACTGAACAAAACCACACGGCCGAATTTTTAATCTCTGATGACCCACATATGCGTTCGCGTGATACGGCTCAAGTGACTGCACCCACTGATTTCGATCTTTTGCCGGGGGCTGTTTTAGGTAAAAAAACTGCTGACGGTGTCTATCACGAATATGATCCTGCGGCAGCGGATGGAACAGAAACAGTTGCGGCGGTTCTATTTGAAGGTGTGCCTAAAGGAACTACTGCATCACGCACGATTGTTTCGCGCTCGTGCCAAGTTAAAGCGTCAAAACTGGCGTGGCTTGATGGTGCAACGGCCCCGCAAATCACTACGGGCACTGCCGCGCTTGAAGCACTAGGCATTGTTGTCCGCTAAACACGCATAGCCGCATTTCACAAATTATCTTTTAAGAAAAGGAAACCGTTATGTCTCACATGGACATTTTCACCAATAACGCCTTTTCAATGGTTTCCCTCACGGCGGCTGTTGAAAAGATTGCATTTATTCCCAACACGCTTGGCGAACTTGGAATTTTTGAAGAAAAGGGTGTTTATACCCGTCAATTAAGCGTTGAAAAGCGCGGCAATAAGTTGGCTCTTATCCCTACCAGCCCACTTGGTGCGCCAGCACGCCAAAAAGACGCTAAAAAAGCAACCATTAGAAACTTCCAAACCCAACGCTTGGCCGAAGGTTTCACGATGTATGCTCATGAGGTTGAAGGTATTCGTGCTTTTGGCAAAGAAACCCTCTTGAAAGCGATTACAACAGAATACGCAGACCGAATGGGCGATGTTCGCGATGATATGGACTTGACACACGAGTGGCATCGCTTTGGGACATTGCAAGGTAAGCTTTTGGATGCCGACGGTACAACCGTCTTGTATGATTATTTTGATGAGTTCGGCATTACAGAGCCCGCAGCATTTGATTTTAAGCTTAATATCGCGACGACCAAAGTTCGTGACGTGTGTAACAATATCACTCGTGTGATGAAACGCCGTGCTGGCGGTTCTTATAATTCACGAACTAAAATTCACACGCTTTGTGGGGATGAGTTTTATGACTCTCTGATCGGCCATCAATCAGTTGAAAAAACTTATGAAGGTTGGGCCGCAGCCGCAGCCTTGCGCACTGGCACTGCTTGGCAAGATTTTGAGTTCGGTGATATTGTATTCCACAATTATCGAGGTACAGATGATAATTCAACTGTCGCCATCGCTGCCAATGAATGTAAATTATTTCCAGTTGGCGCAAAAGGCGTGTTTAAAAAAGCGATGGCACCGTCTGAGTTTGGTCCGTTTGTTAACACTCGCGGTAAAGATGTCTACGCGATGAATATTCGCGATAAAGATCGTGATGCATGGGTAAAAGGAGAGCAATACAGCTATCCGCTTTACATGTGTTTGCAGCCCGAAGCACTTGGCTCGGGTGTTTCTGGAAACTAAACAAGCACACAATTATACAAAATCAGCGATCTGCTTTTATCGGCAGGTCGCTTTCCATGAGTTGTCAGTCAGACAGCTTTTGGAAAGCGATGCAGACAACGAAAGGTTTACACGATGAAAATCACTAATGATGGCAATACCACCCAAGCGTTTAAGGTTCCTGGCCGTTTGGCCACAGTGAAGCCCGGTAAAACGGCAGTAATTAAAGGCCTTGATTTAACTGACGAACAGATTGCACATTACGAAAGTCTTGGCATTAAATTTGGTGAAGCCAAAAAGCTAACCGCCGCGCAAAAGAAAAAAGCCGCTGCAGAAAAGAAAAAGCAGGATGAAGCCGACGCCAAAGCAGCGCAAGACCTTGCTGACCAAAAACAAAAACTCATTGATGACAGCATCCAAGAGTTGAAAGATGCTGAGCAGGCCGCGCGTGATGCTGAAACCGACGATGACAAAGCCGCCGCGCAACAACTGGTTGACGATGCAACGGCCGTCCTTGAAGGTCTAAAAAACGCGCACGCAGGCGCTTAACCACAAATGGTTTCGTCATACCAGAGGCGGAGAGATATGATGGCCAACACTGTTGACCGTCATTTTAGTGAAGAAGTTGTTTTCACGCCTAAAGCCCTCTCAGGTAATTTGCATGTTGCCCCGTCTGTCGATGATCGATCGGAGCAACCTCTTGTTGGTGTCTTGCGCATAAAATCAGAACAAACTGACACTGGTGGCACACGCCGAAACTTTAGGTCTGAAATTGGTTCTGATGATGCACAATTTGCAATCGATCGGACTATTATTCCTGCTGATTTGAAATTTGTAAAAGGCGATCGCATAACTTGCTCTGGTCGCCCAAGTGAGCCTGTGTTCGAAATTCGCTCTGTGGATTACGGCAATATCAATCGCGTTTATCTCAACCTGACGGCTATATCATGAGCATTACACGTATCGCTGTTCGCCAGTGCGTTGTCGGCGCTTTAACTGGTGCAACTCTTGTTGGTAATAATGTCAATGACAGCCAAATTGGCGAAATTGATAAAAATGCTAAAGAAAGTGAACAGCCATTTATTGCTGTTTACACTGATGACCAAAGCCAGACATCGCTAGATGTTATTATTGAGTTTGTTGTTTCGGTAAAAATGATGGGTGACGACGATGTTGTCGCTACAGGGATGCCTGCCACGGATGCAGGAATTGAACTGATGCTTGATGCGATCGAAAGTCAAATAAAAACGGCACTTTCTGATCCTGCTAATGAGTGGGGGCAGCTGTTCGAAACCTTTATGCCAAAGGAACGGGAATGGAAATCAGAGCGCGGGGCAACGGATGAAGGCATTCGTTTTGCAGCCCGTCGCCTCACTATTTCTGGCAATGTTCTAGCCGATCCAACTTATGGAAATCCAGTCGTTGAAAACAGTGTTTGGCAAAAAATGCTGGTCTTAATGGATAGCAAAGAGCCTTTGCATCAAACCCGTGATCTAATTAAATCACTGATGGGTGTTGGTGACGTTGATATTGAGCATTGGTTTAACCAGCAGCGAGCCGATGGTTTGGCCCGTGTGCATGCTGATGCATTGTTGATGACGCCACATGTTAAAACATCACCACCAAACACGGTGTTCACTAATATTTCAGGTGTAGCAGAACCTAAACCATGAATATCTTTGACACAATTGGGGAACTGCAGCGTGAAGTAGCCGAGTTAAAGCGCCGTAATAGAAACCGTAAACGCACTGGTAAAATCGTTGAGGTTGATGCCCCAAAGGGCGTGGCACGGGTAGAACTGCTTGAAAAAGGGGCAGGGGGTAAACCTTACAAAACCGCTTGGATACCGTGGAAAGAAGTTCGCCAAGGAGACGTTGCTACCTTCAATCCACCATCTGTTGGTGAACAAGTTGAGGTAGTTAGTGAAAACGGCGATCTAACCGATGCTGTGATCGATGCGTCGATCCCATCGAATGCAAATCCTAGACCGCACAATGTTGCGGGCGAGCCAGTACGAACATCTGCCAAAGGTGCTTTTCGGGAGCATATTGATGGTTCTGGTGTTCAAACAACTAAAGCAAAGGACATCATTTCTAATGCTCAAGACATCGTATTTACAGCTGATGGCGGCGGACATTTGAAATAATGCCCGCAATTGTTCGACGAGGAGACACATCAAGCCATGGTGGTTCAATTTCCACAGGGTCGGATAATTGGAAGTGTGTTGGCCAGCCAGTAGCAAGGGTTGGCGATATTTTAGACTGCCCAATTCATGGGCCGAACCCAATTGTTGAAGGGTCGGGAAAATGGGATTGCAATGATCGCCCGATCGCGCGAACTGGCGATGCCACGGCATGTGGGGCAGCGGTTCAATCTGGGCAAAACAAATGGAAATGTGATTAGGAGAATTAAGATGCCACAACTTGAAGATTATATAGCAACCGGCGATGGTTTCATCCTCGGCATGCACTACAAAAAAGGCGATTTAGTTAGCCTAACAAGTGGGCAGGCCAAGTATGAACTGGCCGATGGTAAAATTGAAGTTGCCAAAAAACCAAAAGCAAAATCTGCCCAAAAGGGCGACGATAAGTAATGGCAGATTCCATCGGTTTAAATCATACTGATGGCCGACATATTGACGATTGGGATCACGTAAAACAATCGATTTATGTAATTCTGACCACAAGAATTGGCCAGCGTGTCCTGCGTCGGGATTTTGGTTCACATCTGCCAGACTTGATTGACGCGCCAATGTCGTCACGCGTTATTTTGGCGCTTTATGTTGCGATCGCGACCGCGTTGCAGCGTTGGGAACCACGATTTCAACTGACAAAATGCCAACCCGTGGAGCTAACCGCTGGCGGGCTTGTAGGCATTGAACTTGCAGGAACTTATTACCCTCGTGGTCATTTGGGTGACTACACCAGCCAACAAACAAAGAAATCACGATTATTGTTTGCAGAACAGCAACTTCTTGATGTTGCTTAAAGGATAAATATCCGATTATGGTATATGGAATTGGCGCAGATACATTGGCTGGATTGCCAAAGCCTGTCGTAATAGATGAATTTGATATTGAGACAATCCTAACGGCAACACGTAATCGTTTGGTCGCGCTTTACCCTGACATTGAAGCGGTAATAGACCTTGAGACAGAATTGTCTCGAATGAACATTGAAATGACCGCTTCTCGCGAAGGCATTGTCCGCGGAGCCATCAATGATGGGGCCCGTGCAAATCTGTTGGCCTTTGCTCAAAGTGGTGGTCTCGATCATTTGGCCGCTTTTTATGATGTTGTCCGTATGTCGGGTGAAGATGATGCGCGTTTAAAAGTGCGAATTATTTTAGCTATTCAGGGCCGCTCTCCGGGTGGTACAGAGGAACGGTACAAGTTTATTGCGATGTCAGCCGATATTCGTGTGGCAGATGCTAAACCTTATGTAATTGGTAAGAACCCTTTAATTCATTTAGCCGTGTTTTCGACTGATGCTGGCGGGGTGGCAGATCAAGCCTTGCTTGATATTGTTTCATTGGCTGTAAATGCCAAAGAAGTTCGGATGGTCAACGACACATTTGCGATTGTTTCGGCTGTTTCTCAGTCGATCAATATCGAAGTTGATGTGTGGATGCTACCAGCTGCGCCTGCCGAAACCCTCGCGGGTTTAGAAGCTGGATTG
>JAMOMM010000350.1 GCA_027067085.1 Hyphomicrobiales bacterium | reverse complement strand
GGCCTTGCCTTTGTCTGTTTCCATCATCAGATCCACCCCGACCATGGCTGAACCAATGCGCCCTGCCGCATTCAAGCGCGGCCCAACAACGAAACCAAGAGCATAAACGTCGGGAGCTCGTACCAAGCGTGCAATGTCTGCCAGCGCGGTTAAACCTGTGCGATTACGGCTGGCCATGACTTTCAAACCATTGCGGACAAAAGCGCGGTTTAGACCTTTAAGCGGCACCACATCGCAAACCGTGGCCAAGGCCACAAGGTCGAGTGATTGTAACAAGTCTGGTGCTGGGCGTTCATCATTCCACCAATCAGCTTCACGCAATAATTTATTGATGGTGGCGATCAACATGAAGGTCACACCAGCGGCGCACAAATTGCCAAGGCCTGATAAATCATCATTACGGTTTGGATTTATGAGCGCAAAGGTTTGCGGCAGCTCTTCAGGTACTTGGTGATGATCGACAACAATGGCATCAAGGCCAAGCTCTTTGGCGCGGGCCAATGGACCATGGGAAGCTGTGCCGCAATCAAGCGTAATCAGCACCTTTGCGCCTTCACTTACCAATCGTTCAACGGCAGGGATAGACGGGCCATAGCCCTCTTTCGCGCGGTCAGGAATATGCTTTAAAGGATGTGCGCCTGCTGCCAACAAAAATTGGGTTAAGATTGTGGTTGAGGAAATTCCATCAACATCATAGTCGCCGATAATGGCGATCTGTTCATCATTGGCCAACGCCTCAACCACGCGCCCTGCCCCTTTGATGAGATCAACGACAGTATCGGGTGGTGGCATCAACTCACGCAGGGTTGGGTTAAGCCAAACGTCAACTTCATCAATCCCCACATCACGAGCAGCCAGAATGCGGCCAATAATTTCGCTCAAGCCATAGCGTTGAGAGATGGTTAGGGCATTACGTGAGTTTGATAAGCGGTCGAGCCAGCTTTGATTGCGAATAGATTTTGCAACGCCGAGGAAAAACTCGTTTTCGCCAATCATTTATGTGCTCACTTATAGGCTCTGCGCTGATTTTTAATCCAGCGTAGCGAACCTGTTGCCGAACGCATCACCAGCGAGTCGGTTGTGACGCGGCGCATGCCAAGGCGAACTCCTTTAAGCATGGAGCCATCAGTGACACCGGTTGCGGCAAAAATAACATCGCCAGAAACCATATCTGCAAGGGTGAACTTTTTATAAGGGTCTTCTAAACCCATTTCCAAGGCTTGCTTGTGATCGTAGGCATTTTCTAAAATCAAACGGCCTTGCATTTGCCCGTCAATGCAGCGCAATGCAGCAGCCGCTAGCACGCCTTCTTGCGCGCCACCAGAACCCATATAAACATCAATGCCCGTGTTGTCGGGATTTGCGGCATGAATAACGCCAGCAATATCGCCATCAGGAATGAGATTGATTGCGGCACCAGCATCACGAATTTTGCCGATGAGCGAGCCGTTGCGCGGGCGATCAAGAACACACACGGTTAGTTTTTCAACTGATACGCCTTTGGCTTCGGCTAAGTTTTTCAAGTTTTCTTGTGGTGGGCGATCAAGGTCAACAACACCATCGGGCAAATCTCCGCCAACAGCGATTTTGTCCATGTAGCAGCCTGGCACTTTAAGCAGGCTACCGCCTTCTGCAACAGCCAAAACCGATAGTGCATTCAACCGGGCTTTTGCCGTTAGCGTGTTGCCTTCTAGCGCATCAACGGCGACATCTATCTCCGCGCCATTTCCAGTTCCCAGTTTTTCACCCAAATAGAGTTTTTCTGCTTCATCCTTAACACCCTCACCAATGACAACAGTGCCGCTCATGGCGATATTATTGAGAGCTTTATGA
>JAMOMM010000349.1 GCA_027067085.1 Hyphomicrobiales bacterium | reverse complement strand
TCAGCCAGAAAGACCGAGTTATTTATAAGTATGATGAAGACTACATTTATATTTTTGCTATTGGCGGGCATTACGATCAATTTTAATTTTCCCTAACGAGGCTGTATTAGAAAAGGGGTCGGAGCCCTTTTTAAAGAAGATGACACCTGTGATGGCCACGGCAGGCAAGTCTCCTTCATTATAAAAGAGCACAAACCCACGCCCACTCACACCGACTGGATGAAAGCCCGTGTCGACAGTGACAAAGGTAAGCGGATCTACAACCATCGCATGTCCGTGGTCGACAGATTATTGCTCCTGCATAATCTGCATTTCCGCTATCCCTGGCGGTCAACCGGTATTCGCCAATATGGGCAGCAACAAAAGAGTGAATCGTTTTGGCTTGAGAAGCAAAAAAGAAAGTACAAGGCCAATGGCAACTTTACTGCCTGGTGCATAACATCGAAACACTCCAGAGCTATGGCCAATTAGCGCATTAAAAGCCAGATAGCTTGCCGATAGCGCTCAAACAAGCGATATTGAGGTTAATGTACCAAGCGATGGATTCACATCATTGAAAGAAGAGTTCGGTTGGGATATTGATTGAGGGATTCAAAAATAATTACTCGGAAGGATAACGAGGCATTCTGGGTGGGTTTTTCTACAGTCTCGTTAGACCAATAAAATAAGGAGAAAACAATGAACGATCAAGTTAATCTTCCTGATCAGAAGGCATCAAATGAAACGAATGGATTGCTTACTGATGATAGAGGTAAGCGATCCATGATGCGGTTAATGAGCTTTATTGCATTGATTGCAAGTGTGTGGTTTGCGTGGATGACGCTCACAGACTCAAATACAACTAGCAATGAAGGTGTTTATATAACAACAGCATTTCTTTTGGCCGCTTTTGCACCAAAAGCACTTCAAAAATTTATTGAAAATTCATATCCACCTAAAAGTTAGAGAGGACTCAAGACAATGAAAATTATAAAGGCATTTTTTATAGTGTTTCTACTATCAATACTTGCTGTTTGAAAAAAGGGGGCGGAGCCGAATGGCACTTAGTTAAGGGTGTTTAGCATGAAAATTTACCAGTAAAAATGAGGCTAAAATGGCATAGTTAGCTATGCCAAATTTAACCCCTTTATTTCCAGGTTTCCCTCTCCAAACACTTCGAAGAAAATCCCGTTCGGCTCTGACTCCTTTTCTTTGCCTTTTCTAGTGAGATAGATGAAGAGGAGGAAAGCCATGCTAAACACCCTTAACTAAGTACCATTCAGCGCTGGTCCCTATTTTTTTACCCGCCTTCTTGTTCCTTTTGGCAATTTTCCTCCTGCTCGGGGGAGCACTTTTCTCTGTATTTTTTTCCCGCCAGCTGCTTTTCCGTGGGTATGTTGGGTGGCAAACGACCCACTACTATTACGACGACTGTGCTGCTTTCCTTTTTGTTGCTCACCGGTGTCAGCTGGTTGCCAGTTAGGTACCAGGTGCTTTTTTCCGTTACCGATCAAATCGGCACGTCCCATCTGTTTTAGCGCTTCGCGCAGCAGCGGCCAGTTGTTGGCATCGTGGTAACGTAAAAAGGCTTTATGCAGGCGACGAATCTTTAAGCCACGGGGCACAAAAACTTTTTCACCTTCCCGGCTCACCTTTTTAAGTGGATTACGTTCGCTGTGCCACATCGCTGTGGCCAGTGCCATGGGGGAGGGCAGAAAGGCTTGAACCTGGTCAGCTCGATAGCCATTTTTCTTCAACCATATCGCAAGGTTTAACATATCTTCGGTGGTGGTACCTGGATGGGCTGCAATGAAGTAGGGGATCAGATACTGCTCTTTACCTGCTGCTTTTGAG
>JAMOMM010000348.1 GCA_027067085.1 Hyphomicrobiales bacterium | reverse complement strand
ATTGAAGGTGGTTCAAAGAAACTGCTTCTTCGTAAAGAAGGTCCATGTGTTGTAACTGCTGGTGACATTCAAGAAGTTGCTGATGTTGAGGTGTTAAACCCTGACCATGCAATTTGTACGCTTGATGAAGGCGCTGAAGTGCGGATGGAATTTACTGTTAAATCTGGAAACGGATATGTAACAGCAGATAAAAATCGCCCTGAAGATGCTCCAATCGGTCTTGTGCCAATTGATAGTCTTTACAGCCCTGTGCGTCGTGTTTCTTACAAAGTTGAAAACACTCGTGAAGGTCAAGTTCTTGATTACGATAAGCTGATTATGACTATTGAAACTGATGGTTCGGTAACGCCTGATGATGCTTTGGCATACAGTGCGCGGATCCTTCAAGATCAATTGCAAATCTTTATCAATTTTGAAGAACCAGAAAAAGTTGTTCAACAAGAAGAAGAACCAGAGCTAGAATTTAACGCTGCGCTTCTTAAGAAAGTTGATGAACTTGAATTGTCTGTTCGTTCTGCAAACTGCTTGAAAAACGACAATATTGTTTACATCGGTGATTTGATCCAAAAAACAGAGGGCGAAATGCTTCGTACTCCAAACTTTGGCCGTAAGTCACTTAACGAAATTAAAGAAGTTCTTGCTCAGATGGGTCTTCATCTGGGTATGGAAATTCCAAATTGGCCACCAGAGAATATCGATGAGTTGGCTAAAAAGTTTGAAACGCAGTTCTAAGCTGCTTCTAGGAGATACGTTATGCGTCACGGTAAATCAGGCCGTAAACTAAATCGCACGGCTTCACACCGTAAAGCGATGTTTGCAAATATGGCAGCAGCCCTTATTAAGCACGAGCAAATTGTAACAACTTTGCCTAAAGCTAAAGAAATGAAACCTATCATTGATAAGTTGATTTCACTTGGCAAGCGCGGCGATCTACACGCCCGTCGTCAGGCAATTGCTCAAATTCGTGATAAAGAGCAAGCTAAGAAACTTTTTGATGTTCTTGGTGTACGCTATAAAGATCGCAATGGTGGCTATTGCCGCGTAATGAAAGCTGGCTTCCGTTTTGGTGATAATGCACCAATGGCAGTTATTGAACTTGTTGACCGTGATGTCAGCGAAAAAGGTAAAGACTCTGGTCCTGTTATCGTAAATGAAACAGAAGAGGCTGCTGAAACAGCCGCATAAGTCTTACGCTAATCAATATTTTAAAGGCCTCAATTTTGTTGAGGCCTTTTTTTGTTTAGAGTTTTAGTTCTTGATCTCGACAATTGATGCATGTCCGTAACCGTTGAAACGCGTTGAGGTTGCTGCGCCGTATGCGCCAAGGCTCTCAAATTCAATATAGTCATCTTCGGCGATGCTCATGGGGAGTTGGAATTTGTTAGGCAGTCGGTCTAAGGGATCACATGTTGGACCATAGACTGTGTATAGCTGTTGGTTTCCTTGTATGTATTTCCCATTTTTTATGACCTTTAAATTCGGCGTGAGTTGTTCTGCTTGGGTCATTTCCAATAGGGATCCGTATATACCATCATTTAAATAGATTTCTCGCTGCTCATGGCGAACATGTTTTACTTGGGTTAATAGGGAAATGCTTGGGCCCACAATGGCACGTCCAGGTTCGCACTCTAGCTGAGGAGGGACTTCAAAAGCAGCACACGCAGCTTGTTCTATGTTCGTAAAGAAGGCCTTTAGCGGATACTTGGATTCTTTAGCGTATTTGACGGGAAAGCCACCTCCAATGTTTAGTTTTGTCAGGGTGATGTCGGCGTTTTGAGCTATTTGCGCTGCGGCTTGGATGTGTTCAATCCATCCTGCAGGTGTAGTGCATTGAGACCCCGGGTGGAATGTCAGTACTGGAGAAAACCCGAGTAGTTTGACATGAGCTAATAGGTGTGCGGCTTCTGCTGGTTTTGCCCCAAACTTTTCTGAAAAATCATGTACCGCATTGTTGCTTTGCGGCAGTGAGAACCGCACGGCTATTTCAATTTCATTATTTTGGCCAGTGACGGAAAATATTTTTCGCAGCTCTGCTAGGTCATCAATAGCAAACCGATTGCAACCAAATTTGAAGTGGGCTGTTTGTATTTCAAGTTTTGATTTTATTGGGTTGTGATAATGTAATTTTGCTTCTGGGGCATTTGAAGCAACCAGATCAATTTCTGGTAATGAGGCGACATCAAAAGTTTTTATGCCTAAGGAGTGTGCTGACTTTATAATTTGATGTGAGGGGTTTGCTTTTACGGCAAATGCAACGTCGCCTCGGAAATTGTTGGTGAAACAATTGATTTGGTGGCGTAATTTGTGTGGGAAGAAACATTGGACTGGTTCTGCTGGGGCCAGTGTCGCAGCAATTTTCAATACACTTTCATATGAGGTTGTTTCGTTGCCTAAATTCTCAATGGATTTTAGGTGATGTGTGTCCAATAGTGATTTCATGTGAATACCAATGTTGCTTCTTTAACAATGATGGTATTTTGATATTTTCTTTTAGTTGTTTATAGACGTATTTTTTCGTCTATTACTCAATTTTTATTTGTTTTCGTCGGACAATATGTCATTATGACGAAATGTTGACCGATAAAGACCAAAACTTAATCGAACTACTCGAACTTAATGCGAGAGAATCTGTTGCTTCGTTGGCGCGAAAGCTAGGTGTGTCACGCACGACCGTGCAGGATCGTTTAAAAAGGCTCGAAGAATCAGGTGTGATTACGGGCTATCAGGTGAGGTTGGCCAGCCGCGCAAAATCGGGTATTCGGGCGTTTGTTGAAATTACTGTAGATCCTGCTCTCTTGGTTTCGGTGTTAGCAGAACTCAAACATGTTGCCAGTATTGAAACTTTACATACTGTGAGTGGAAAGTTTGATTTGATGGCAGTGCTTCGTGCCGACACGCCTGCACAAATAGACATTCAGCTGGATAAGGTTGGCAGCATACGTGGGGTCAACAAAACGGCATCAGCAATTATTCTATCCACAAAAATTGATCGCAGTTAATTTCTGTTTTGTGCTGAATCAGGCTATAATCATTGTTTTTCGGGTTGCTGGGCAGGTTTATTTTAAATTGAGGAATTTTTTGTGAAGTATTTTTTTGCTCCTTTAATGGCTTTAATAATGGCTTTGGCATCGCCAATACGTGCAAATGCTGACACCGTACCCACATCGCGGTTTCAAATGCAGTTATCATTTGCGCCATTGGTAAAAAAGACCGCGCCAGCCGTGGTCAATGTTTATACCAGTAAGGTCGTACGCGAACGCAAGCTTTCACCGTTTGGCAATGACCCGTTTTTCAATAAGTTCTTTGGCAAAGATCAATTTTTTGGTGGGAAGCGTAAAAAGCAAAACTCGCTTGGCTCTGGGGTGATTGTTGAGGCTGGCGGTTTTATTGTTACGAATAACCACGTAATTAAAGGGGGTAATGATTATCGTGTGGTATTGCATGATAAGCGCGAGTTTAAAGCGACTTTACTCCTTCAAGATCCAAAAACCGATTTGGCGATATTGAAAATTGACCCAAAGGGTGAAAAGTTGCCGACGTTGCAGCTTGGCGATTCTGATAAGGTTGAAGTGGGTGATTTAGTCTTGGCTATTGGTAACCCTTTTGGTGTTGGCCAAACCGTGACAAGCGGCATTGTTTCTGCCTTAGCCCGAAGTAGAGTTGGCGTGTCGTCCTATCAATTTTTCATTCAAACAGATGCGGCGATTAACCCGGGTAACTCTGGTGGTGCATTGATTGATATGAAGGGCCAACTTGTTGGTATCAACACGGCGATTTATACACGTTCTGGCGGGTCAAACGGGATTGGTTTTGCCATTCCTGTTAATATGGTCAAATCGGTCATTCGCTCATCTAAAGAAGGTGGCAAAATTATTCGCCCATGGGTGGGGGCCAAGCTTCAAGAAGTGACGCAAGACATTGCGACCTCTGTTGGTCTGGAGCGGCCACGCGGTGCCATGATCTCGAAAGTCCATTCAAAAAGCCCTCTTGCGATAAGCGGTTTAAAGCGCGGCGATATTATTGTGAAATTTGATGGTAAGGAAATTGATTCTGCCAAAGAGTTTACCTATCGCTTTGCCACTAAAGCCATTGGTGATGATGTTGAGTTGTCATTTTTGCGCCGCCACAAAAGTTTTAGCGCCACTGTTTCGCTGATTAAGGCACCTGAAACCACTCCGCGAAATAAAACTGTTATTCGTCAGCGGGGACCGTTTTCGGGATTGGAGGTTTCTAACCTTTCACCAGCTGTTGCCAGTGAGATGGGTGTTGGCGACTTTGGCAAAGGTGTTATCGTTACTGGTTTGAAACGCGGGTTAGCCGTGCGGGCTGGGTTCCGCAAGGGTGACGTTATTCTTGAGATCAATGATGAGCGCATTCGAAAAGTCAAAGATGTGAAACGTGCAGTGCGATATGCTGATGGCTATTGGGATATTATTATTGTCCGTAAAGGCCGCAAGCGCCGTATGAGATTTGGCAACTAAAGTGTCGTCATTGTTTGAAAACTCTGATCTATCTGAAAACGCACCGCGCCCGCTGGCCGATCGTTTGCGACCAGCGGTGTTGGGCGATGTGGTGGGGCAAGACCATTTGACGGGTGACAAAGGCGTGTTAACCCGCATGTTAGCTTCTGGGCGTGTTGGTTCTATCATTTTGTGGGGACCACCTGGTACGGGCAAAACCACGATTGCGCGTTTATTGGCTGCTCAAGTCGATATGCACTTTGAGCAAATATCGGCTATTTTTTCTGGCGTTGCTGATCTTAAAAAACTGTTTTTGGCTGCTAAACAACGGCGCAGTGAGGGGCAAGGCACGCTTTTGTTTGTTGATGAGATCCATCGTTTTAACAAAGCCCAACAAGATGGGTTTTTGCCTCATATGGAAGATGGCACAATTACGCTAATTGGGGCAACAACAGAAAACCCCTCGTTTGAACTTAACCCAGCGGTGTTATCGCGCGCCCAAGTGTTGGTACTTAATCGGCTGGATCACTCAGCTATTGAAGAGCTGATTATGCGCGCGCAAGAAACTGAAGGACGTGAATTGCCTCTTGATGAGGAGGCGATACAATCATTGATGGCAATGGCAGATGGGGACGGGCGGTATTTTCTCAATTTGGTTGAGGAAGTTTTTACAGCGACGTTTGATGCTGATGAAGATTTGAAACTTGATACCGCAGCACTCTCTGAGTTGGTGCAAAAGCGGATGCCTGTTTATGACAAATCGGCGGACGGACATTACAACCTTATTTCGGCATTGCATAAAGCTATTCGCGGATCAGACCCTGATGCGGCGTTGTATTATTTGGCCCGTATGTTGACGGCGGGCGAAGACCCGTTGTTTTTATGTCGCCGTTTGGTACGTATGGCCAATGAAGATATTGGGCTGGCAGATCCACAAGCCATTGTGCAGGCATTGGCTGCAAAAGACACGTATGAATTTTTGGGTAGTCCTGAGGGTGAGTTAGGTTTGGCGCAAGCAGCGGTTTATTTGGCAACAGCTCCAAAATCGATTGGTGTGTATAAGGCTTATAAAACGGTGATGAAGCGGGCGCGCGAAACTGGTTCATTGCCGCCGCCAAAAATCATTCTAAATGCGCCGACTAAATTGATGAAGCAGCAGGAATATGGTTCGGGTTATAAATATGACCACGATCAGCCAGATGCCTTTTCAGGTCAAAACTATTTCCCTGATGATATGGGGCGTGAAACATACTATACACCGCCCGAGCGTGGCTTTGAACGCGACATCAAAAAGCGGTTGGATTATTGGGCGCGCTTGCGAAAAGAGCGTGAAAGCTGATGCGGTGAGCTAATGATTGATGAAAATGAGATAATATTTAAATATCTTGCTTGGTTTATTTTAAGCTGGGTTTTAATAAAAATCTTCAGTTATGGCTTAACATTTCTTGTAGGCTATATAGCTGCAGGGTTGTTGTTGAAACTGGCTCCAGTCTTAAATTTTTTGAATTATATAAATGGCGCATTGATATTGTCTGCTTTAATTGTTTCTTCGAAATTTATTAAAGATCAAAATAGGTATTTTTTATATGAAGAGGGTCTCATTTTAAGCGTAGGTGGGACTATTTTTTTTGGTATGTTGAGTATTGGTTTTTTGTTTTTTAGGTTCGAACGTTTAGGCGTAGATATCACTGCTTTATTTCAGAGAAAATACGTTTGGCACTTTCTATCGTCGATGTTCGTTGATGCCTTGAAACTTGCCTTTTGTTACTTTGCTCTTCAACCGTTGTTTTTTGGCCATCAAATAAAGCGAAATTTAAAATGATTTATCTATGGGTGGCTCTTGGCGGAGCAATTGGGGCTGCTGGGCGGTTTTTTGTAACGTCCTTAGTGACGCGCACAGTTGGTCATGGATTTCCATGGGGGACAATCAGCGTTAATGTTGTTGGTTCTTTTGCTATGGGTGCTATTATTTCTTTCATGGCGCTTAAAATGAATGTAAGCAATGAAATCCGCGCGTTTATGACTATTGGTGTTCTTGGCGGTTTTACTACGTTTTCGGCTTTTTCTTTAGATTTTGCCATCTTGGTTGAGCGCAAGGAAATTTTGAGTGCTTTTGGTTATGCGGCAGGTTCTGTAGGTTTGTCTATTTTGGCGGTTTTCGCCGGTTTAATTTTTGTTCGAACGGTTTTATCATGAGTGCTGTTAAACGCATTAAAGTTACAAGTGAAGAAGATAGCATGCGGCTGGATCGGTGGTTTAAAATCCACTTTCCAACGTTGCCACACGCCATGCTCAACAAGGTTGTGCGCAAAGGCGAAGTGCGTGTTGATGGCGGGCGGGTCAAAACCAATACGCGGCTATCTGTGGGCCAAGAAATTCGCGTGCCGCCGTTTAAAATTGATAACGGAGCTGACGGGCGCGCCAAGTTGAGAACTGGCCCTGCGCCAGAGTTGTCAAAAGCTGATCGCAAAAAATTTCAAGACATGGTGATTTATGAAGATAAAGACATCATTGTTCTCAACAAGCCATCGGGCCTTGCTGTGCAAGGTGGGTCAAAAACTAAGTATCACGTGGATGCGTTGTTGATGGGGCTAGAGCAAGAGTTTCATGATCGCCCGCGCCTTGTGCATCGTCTTGATCGCGATACGTCTGGCTGCTTGGTGATTGCTAAGCGCCGTTCGATTGCGGCAAAACTTGGCAAACTGTTTCAAACTCGCACAGTTCACAAAACATATTGGGCCGCGGTTAAAGGCGTTCCTGAACCTTTGCAGGGCAAGATTGATATTTCGTTGATTAAAGCTGAAGGCAGTTATGGTGAGCGGGTGCGGCCAGCACGAAAAGGTGAGGGCGGCGCTCAAAAAGCTGTAACCCATTATTCTGTTATTGATCGGGCCGCTGATATGCTGTCATGGGTATCATTAAAGCCTGTCACAGGCCGTCAGCATCAATTGCGGGCACATATGACGTTTACGGGCACACCGATTATTGGTGACCAAAAATATGATGGTTTAGAAGATTTGCCTGAGGGGGTTGATACACGTCTTCATTTGCATGCGCGGCGGATTTCATTTCCGCATCCACGTGGTGGTGTGCTTGATGTGACCGCACCTTTGCCGGGGTATATGCGCAATACATGGAATTTCTTTGGATTTGATCCCGATCGTTATGATGATGATGACCAAGAAGACGTTCCAAAGTGATTTTCCAGTATGAGGCCTGAATGATGAAGTTGGTTATATTTGATTGCGATGGCACGATTGTCGATACGCAAGATAAAATCGGCGCCAATATGAAAGAGGCGTTTGAATCCTTGGACTTGGTTTGGCCAGGCCAAGCGGCAACACGCGGTATTATTGGTTTGTCATTATTGCAGGCGATGCGAAAATTGTTTCCTGCAGGTGAGCACTTCCAGCATGAGGCGCTTGTTGTTCGTTACAAAGAGATTTCTCATCGCGAAACGGATGCCGACCAAACCCCTGTGATGTCGTTTTATGATGGGGCGCTTGAGGCGATTAAATGGCTGCGAGCGCGTGATGATATGTTTTTGGCCATAGCGACAGGTAAATCTCATCGTGGCGTTTTGCACATGCTAAAGGCGGCTAAGTTGCCTGTGAATGCCTTTATTTCGATACAAACGGCTGATAGTGCTGCCTCTAAGCCCCACCCTGAAATGATTATGAATGCCATGGCTGATGCGGGCGGCATTGGTGGTCATGACACGGTGATGGTCGGTGATGCCAGCTATGATATGGAAATGGCTCGATCAGCGAACGTGCGTGCGGTTGGCGTTGATTGGGGATATCAATCGGTTGAGACATTGGAAAACAGTGGCGCGCATAAAATTATGAGTCATTTCAGTCAGTTGGACGGGATGCTTAAAGAGTTTTGGCCAGAACGATAAGCGCGATAAGAAAGATTAAGTATGGACGAACAAGAAATAAATGATGTTCAAGAAAAGCTGCGCGATGAACGTAAACCGCCAAAGCTAAAACGGTTTTACAAAAAAGCGACCGTGAGCGGTAAGACAGCCCCATTCGGTATTAAACTTGATAAACATGTTCTTAAAACCCCGTTGAAAGCAGCGCTTGATTTGCCTACGCGAAAATTGGCGCGCAAAATTGCCGATGAGTGGAATGCGCAGGGCGAGTTTGTTGAACCTGCTGAAATGTTTGTCACTAAATATGCTAACACAGCAATTGATCGTGTTGAAACGCGCCGCCAAAATATTGTTGATGAGGTTGTTGCGTTTGCTTCATCAGACCTTGTTTGTTATCGCGCGGAATCACCACAAGGATTGGTGGATCGGCAAGCGCAGAGCTGGGATGCCGTGTTAAAATGGGCAAACGATGCGCATGGTCTGACGTTTGTTTGTGTTGCTGGAATTATTTATGCCACGCAACCAGATGCAACGCTTGGGGCATTACACAAAATGCTGGCCGAGGAAAAAACAGCTAACGAGCTGACAGCAATCCATAATCTAACAACTTTACTAGGCTCTGGTCTATTGGCTATTGCCGCCTGTGAAGGCGCATTTAGTGATGATGAAGTGTG
>JAMOMM010000347.1 GCA_027067085.1 Hyphomicrobiales bacterium | reverse complement strand
TTTAATGCTATGTGTTCACTGAATTTTCTACCTTGATATTCGTCAATAATTGCTGGTTTTACGGGGTGACTGTTACGGTCCCAATCATGTCGTCTTCTTTCCAATGTGGCCCGCAAAGATAAGGGTATTTGCCAACGGGAAGATCAAATTTCATTTCGACATGTTCTTGTCCAAAAATGCGGTTGGATTCATCTTTGCCTGATTGTTTAAACCACACACTATGACTGGTTCTTTTATCGACATTTACAAACCGAACTGTTGTGCCTTGCTTGACCGTAATGTGAGGCGGGCAAAAAGTGTACTTGTGCATCATAACAATGGTAACGTCTTCGGTGCTTGAAGGGTGGCCAAAAAGTTTAACGTATTGCTTTTCAGCTTTGGCACAAATTCTTGCTCGCTTTTCTTCATCAACCTTTGCGCTTAGCGCGGCGCTTCCCGAAAGAAGCGCTACGCTAAGTATTGTCGTTTGAATAAGCAGTTTACTTGGTGACATTTATTTCTGCTTTCTCATTGTCCAAGCCAAGGCGATAATCAAGTGAGACATGATGGAAGCGTGCATCAGTATAATCGTCATGGATGGCAAAGCCGACTGTATAGAGTTTGCCCGGTTCTATTGAAATATCACCAGGGTTATCAGCTTTTAGAGGACGAACCATTGTGACAGTCCATGTGGTGCCAACAAGTTTTCCTGTTGCTGTAAACTGACCTTTGTCGGTCATTTCACGAGAGGCTGCGACGTGGCCGTTTTCAGCTTTTTCACCAGAGTTGAAGCGATAAAGATCAAGGAATGAACCTTGTTTAAGGGCAGCATCAAGTTCTTCAACACTTTTGAGCTTTTGCCAACCACCACGGATTTTGCCGCGACGACCTTTAACTTCAATTTTGGTGCGTGAGCTTTTGATGTATTTTGTAATGCCGCCGTCTTCCATCACCAGTTGCTTGGTGACATCAGAAAATTTGGCTAGCATTTCTTTGTTGGGCTGATGAGGCATGTAGCGAGAGTCGTGATGACATGTTGCCCAGCACCCTGCTTGGGTAACCTTGTCTACGGCAGAGTCTTCTCCCTCGGCAGGATTTTCTGCGATCATCATCGCCAATTTTATTTGGTTTTTCGGATCCATCTTGCCGCCATCGACGAATGGGACAGGGGTGTGTTTTGCATCTTTCCAGCGGAAGCGAAGATATAGATTTGTATCATCATAAGTGGCTTGGATTTTTACATCAATGTGGCCACGTTTGCCAGGGATTGGTGTTGGTTCGAGTTTTTTACCAGATACGATTTTCGCACCCATGTCTTTTACTTCTCTGATATGGCAGTCAGAGCATTTATCACCTGTTTTGTTGAACGGGCGGGCACCACCATGGTCTTTGCCTGTTTGAACCCATTCAAAACTGGCTTGACCTGGGTAAAACAATGTGACGTTGGTTGTTTTTACGTTGGCCCAATCAATATTTGATGTATCGGTGTTTGATCCTGAAGTTGCTGGTTGATTTGTGGATTGGTCAGATGATGGTGTGGCTTTCTGCTTGGCCTTTTCTTTGGCAACGGCAGTTGAGACGGCATCTTTGATACGTGCTTCAACGTCTGCTTCGTTTGCAGCAAAATCGGCAAGCTTTTTCTTTTCGTCAGCGGCTTCTTTGGCTTCAGCTTTTTTCATTCCATCAAGAAAAGTTTGTGGAATAGGGGTAAAGGCAATAGCTGGATCTGGTTTTTCAAGTTCGGCCAACAATTCTTCTGAGGCTAAGTGGCGAACATCTTTATGGGCGATACCTTTGTGGCAATCAATACAAGTTTGACCAGCTTTCATGGCAGCCATATGTTGTTTGCGTGCCCGAGGGCGTTGAAA
>JAMOMM010000346.1 GCA_027067085.1 Hyphomicrobiales bacterium | reverse complement strand
TGCGATTGCTCAAGCCAATTCACAAAATGACAAGCTTGCCACAAGCCTTGGCATTACGGGCTGGACGATGTTTTTAAAAATTGACCTGCCCGGCCTTAAAAGACCTATCGCTCTCTCATTTGCATTTGCCATGGCGCTATCGATTGGTGATTTGGGGGTGATTGCCTTGTTTGGTTCGCAAGACTTCAGCACCTTACCGCTCTTGCTATTTCAATCCCTTGGCAGTTATCGCACCCAAGATGCCCAAGGACTTGCCTTCATTTTGGCTACCCTAAGTTTAGGTATTTTATACCTTGGCGAACAATACGCGCGCCAACCAACTGCCAAAACAACAAAGACATCTAAGTCAAAAAAATTAGGCCACTAACCCATGCTCGAGCTTAAAAACTTAAACTTCATTTATGAAAACTTCTCTTTCAATTATAACGCAGAAATTGAAGCGGGAAGCTTGCTGGCCATCATCGGGCCAAGTGGCGGCGGCAAGTCCACCCTGCTCGATCTAATCGCTGGTTTTGCCAAACCACATTCTGGCAACGTTCTCTTTAACGGCCAAGATATAACAAAATTGCCGCCTGCCCAGCGTCCCGTTTCCATGGTGTTTCAGGAGAACAATCTGTTTGCCCACCTGAACATCGCCACCAACATTGGTCTTGGGGTTTCACCCAAACTAAAGCTTACAAAGCAAGATAATATCGCCATCTCAAAAGCTCTTGAAAGAGTCGACCTTAGTGGGTTTGAACAACGCCTCCCACAAGAGCTATCAGGCGGTCAGCGCCAACGCGTTGCCCTTGCCCGCACCCTTGTTCGCAAAAAACCACTCCTATTGCTAGACGAGCCCTTTGCCGCTCTTGGACCAGCACTGCGTCAACAAATGTTGGCATTGGTCAAAGAGTTACACCACGAACAAAACCTAACAACATTGCTGGTCTCCCATCAACCCGAAGATGCAAAGTCAACGGCAACGCACACGGCGTTCTTAAAAGACGGTAAGTTGTCAATTCTAAAACCCACGTCAGAGTTTTTCGCAATTACCGACGACCAAGACCTCATAGACTACCAAGGTAGTTCATAACCTTCAGCATGCCAAAACGTACCCGTTGTTGCCATGCTCAAATTATCAATGCACTCAATCAGCCCTTTGGCTGAACTGGTTGTATCTGTCATCCCATTGCCACCCGTCATGTTGGTTTGCACGTAACCGGGATGCAGCAATATTACGGCAATACCGCGCGGCTTTAGATCGTGCATCAAATTCACCCCAGCCATATTGGCCGCAGCTTTAGACATGCGATAGCCATAGTTTCCACCCGACCCATTATCGGCCATCGAGCCAACACGACTGGTCAAAATGCCAACCTTAGAACCTTCACCCAAGTTATCCGATAAAGCTTTAGTAACCCGCAATGGCCCAAGTGCATTGACCTCATATTGTTTTCGCATACGCTCAAAGTCTAAATCATCAAATCGCTCGCTGGTCAAAATTCCTGCATTGTTTATCAACACATCAACGCGGCGCTCACCAACCGCTTTTTGCAATAACTCAACCCCAGCAGTATCACAAACATCAACGCCTTCAACAACCTCACAACCAAGCTCTTTAAGGCTAGAACTAACCTGCCGACATGCTGCAATCACCTCATCGCCGCGACCATAAAGCTGTTTAGCCATGGCCAAACCAATCCCTTGATTAGCCCCCGTAATAACAACCAGTCCCATAAAGACCTCCTAATTTAATGACAAAATATACTCGGCAATCGCTTTAGTATCGCTTTCAGGCAACTTAGACATATTGGTTTGAACATCGCCCATACCGCCGCTAGACATATCCTCATAACCCAAAATTTCGCCATAACGCAGCGCCGAATTTAGGTCATCAATATCCTTGAATTTTTTACGTGCAATCAACCCAACCAATGAAGGGACTTTGCCTTTTCCTTCGGGGTGTGGACCACCTGCTAGCCGTTTAGAAAAATCACTCATCATCGCAAAATTGCGCGGCGTATGGCATTCATTACAATGCCCTGGCCCTGAAACAAGATAGGCACCACGGTTCCAACGAGCTGATTGTTTAGCATCAGGTTTAAACGTCACTGCATTTAACCCTAAGCGTTTCCAAGCTCCAACACCGCGCCGCAAAATTGGCGCACCAAAAATTTCGGTTTGTTTGTTCGATGAGGTTTCAACAGCTTTCAAGCTCAAAAGATAAGCGTGTAAATCAAGCAAATCACCGACCGTCATATGCGTATAAGAGGTATACGGAAATGCTGGGAAGTAGTGTTTACCATCAGGGCTAAGGCCACGTTTCATCGCATTAACAAACTGCAGTTGCGTCCAGCTACCAATGCCCGTTGCTTTATCGGGTGTGATATTAGGCGGATAAAACGTACCAATAGGCGTATGCAAAGGCGCACCGCCAGACGGAAGCTTTTGTTGCTTCACACCCTTTGCAGGTTTATGGCACGAAATGCACCCACCCGCATTATAGAGGATTTCACCATTTTTCAAATCAGCCGTGTGAGCAGGCAGCACCGCGCCATCAAGCGGTTGAGGTTGAGAGATAAAGAAGAAAGCCGCAGCCCCAAAAACACATAGGGCTGCAACTAAGGTTGCAATTTTCTTTTTCATAAAAGCTCACGCGGCAATTATTTTTTTGGCGCGCGGAATTTTTCATGGCAGCTTTTGCAAGACCCGCCAAGTTTTCCAAGAGCTGGCATCAGTTCAGCTTTTTTAGTCACACCTGCCATGCCGTCAGCTGCCGAAATTGCGGTTTTTAACGCTGATTGAAAACCTTCTGTGTCCAACCAAATTTCATCCATGGCGCGGGTTTTCTTGCCTGAGTCAGGACCAGTGCCATCAGGAAACATTGTTTTAGATGCATTAAGATTAGCTTTAATCGTCAACGCTGCTTTTTTTACTTTTGCCGCATCAAAATCAATTTCACCCTTAGCCATACCGACCAAAACCTTGATCCCACCGCCAACAGCTTTCATTGCTTCTTGGCGTTCGCCAATTTTGTTTAGATGACCAGCAGCCATCACACCGCCCGCCGAAATGGCCAACGCAGCAACAACGCCAACAATCATTTTTGTGGTTTTTCTCATGTGTCTGTTCCTATTATTTTTCTAGCAGTTCTGCATCCTGCTAGATTGAAAAAACCCCTTTTTGCCTGAGCTATAATGAACCTTCAAAACGCTTCGCGCAAGACGCGCCGGATAATTTTTCCCGTCGTGGTCATGGGTAACGCAGATTTAAAGATAACTTGCCGCGGGTATTCGTGGGCCGAAAGTTTATTTCGCACATGCTGCTGTATGTCATCAGCCAGCTCGGCACTTGCCTCAACCCCATCAGCCAATACGACAAAGGCCACAACAATTTCAGTTCGCAATTCATCAGGCTTACCGACTACAGCAACGAGTTTAACGGCCTCATGACCTAACAAACAATCTTCAATTTCACCTGGCCCGATGCGGTAGCCTGATGAGGTGATAATATCATCATCGCGGCCAACAAAATGAAAATAGCCTTCGCTATCAACAAAACCTTGGTCCCCCGTCATCAACCAGTCACCAACATATTTGTCTTTGGTAGCTTGAGGGTTACCCCAATATTCTAAAAACATGACGGGGTGTGGGCGCTTAACGACAATATTACCTGATGCTCCCACATCAAGTTCATTGCCCTCATCATCAACAATACCAACAATTGCTCCAGGCACTGGTTTGCCAATCGCACCGTGTTTAAGCACCCTTAATTTATCACACGATTCAAGCACCAAATTACATTCTGTTTGGCCATAAACCTCATTGATGTGCAGGCCCAATTTATCCTTGGCCCAACTTTGCAGTTGCGCGCCCACCGCCTCACCACCTGAAAAAATAGTCCGCAAAAAAACCTTATCAGCAATATTATCAGGCGTTTCTAATCGCATAATTTTAAGCGCCGTTGGTGGAATAAATACATTCCGAATGGGCAACTCAGCCAACAAGTCCCATGCCTGCTTTGCATCAAACTTATCAAACTTATGCGCGACAACAGGCTTGCCAAAATAAAGCGCAGGCATCATCACATTGAGCAATCCACCTGCCCATGCCCAATCAGCCGGTGTCCACATCATGTCACCATCTTGAGGGAAAAATTCATGAGCAAACTGCACACCCGGCAAATGCCCAAGCAAAACGCGGTGACCATGCAACGCTCCTTTAGGTGGTCCCGTAGTACCTGACGTATAAATCATCAAGGCAGGATCATCTAACTTTGTATCCAATGTCTCAAACACATCAGAACAAGTAGCACTTTGGCGTTCAATATCACTCATCTGATCGCACGCCCCAATACTTAAAATCAGGTCCAACCCATCATTGCCCTTTTTGGCGTCAAATATTTTGTCGCGGGAAGGTGGCGTAAAAATGACCGCTTTTGCGCCACTATTTTCAAATCGATAGGACAATCCATCAGCACCAAAAAGCATCGCCATCGGCACCGCAATCGCACCCATTTTATAAATAGCAATATGAAGAGCTGCGGTTTGTGGAATTTGCGGCAACACCAGCGCAACACGATCACCGCGCCTCACCCCAATTGAAGTTAGATAGTTGGCGAAACGGTTGGCCATACGATCAAGCTGACTAAAAGAAACATTTTGAACAACCCCATTATTACCTTTGAAAACAATGGCTGGCGCATCAGGTGTTTGCTTTGCCCAACGCTCGCTCAGCGCCCGCCCGATATTAAAGTTATCAGGTAAACCCCAGGAAAACTGCTCATACAAACGCTGATAGTCGGTGTCGAATCGTAACAAATTTTTTACCTTAATTACATGAACCTTGGTTAAACAGGCCCTTTTGCGCCCATTCAGGCTTGCTGTTTTATGTTTCTTTATATTGTTCATCCTATACTGAAATTCATTGCTGAGGAGATTAAAAAATGTACAGCGTACCACAGCACACACGTGACAACCGCCGCCCTCAATATGAGGTTCCAGCAGCTCGCTCACCTGTAATGCTATCGCCAGGACTAAAAGAAGTTTTACATATGCTTGACGCGCTTGAACAACAAGCAACCGCAACAAAGTAAGTAACGCATACGGTTTTAAAAGCCGTTCTTCTAACCACTTAATTTGGACCGAACCAAAGAAGTTTGGCCACCAGCACCCGTGTCTATTTTAGGCACGGTTCAAAACAGTTAGTCACAGTTAATCAGAGTATTCGGGCAGGTTATCAAATGAAGAACATCGTACCACGCATAAACGCGGTTTCGGCCAAGTCAAAAAAGTCGGGCAACGATAATTCCAAAGAAGCCTTCAACGAAGTTTTGGGCAACGGTTCTAACTATCATGTAAACCGTATCAAAACCCCTGCGCGTTGCACATTACCATTGCAAACCCTTGATACGATTTCGCGCCATATCACCGTTCTTCAAGGTTGCGTGCACGTCACGCTTGGCGATGACGTTATCGTTCTTGTTCCCGATGAAAGCATCTATATTCCGCAAGGCTTATTGCACGGCATTGAAAACCGCGCCAATGATTGTGCTGAAATCATCAGTGTTGATTATTTCGCTGCTTAATAAAAGCGCAATAAAAATGCGGACCTCTAAATAATGGCCCGCATAAATATCAAATCATTTTAAAACAATCACATCACTTGCGAAGAAGGTTTCCAGCTTTCGCGCTTGCGATAAATTGTTGAAGGACTAACCCCCAAATTTTCAGCCGCTTTAGGAATTGAACCATTATGCGCAACAATCGCCGCTTCAATCGCATCACGTTCAATCTGCCATAATTGGCGCGGCTTAAAACCACCCACTTGCACAGGAACTGCCGCAATACTTGCCACATCGCTGTTTTGAAACGCGCTGATGTCGAGCTGCAATCCATGGTCAACTTCACTTAATAATTCAACCAACATAGCCCGATCAACCACATCGCCATCATTCATCACAACGATCTGGCGAATGGTGTTTTGCAATTCGCGTACATTACCTGGCCAATCATAATCTTCCATCACATGCAGCGCATCATCACTAAACGAAGCAAATGCTTTACCTTCTTCATGTGCAAACTGCCGCAAGAACGCATCGCCGATCAACGAAACATCACAACCGCGCACCCGCAAAGGCGGCACCTTCACCGGCAAAACAAATAAGCGATAAAATAAATCCTCGCGGAACCGACCTTCGGCTACTTCCATACGCGGGTCTTTATTGGTTGCACATACAATGCGAACATCAACTTTAACCGGGCGCGAAGCACCAACAGGTTGGATCATCCCTGTTTGCAAAAACCGCAATAGTTTGGTTTGCAACTCAAGTGGCATTTCACAAATCTCATCTAAGAAAAGCGTGCCGCCGTGCGCCATTTTGGCAGCACCATCACGGTTGGCAATTGCGCCCGTGAATGATCCTTTTAAATGTCCAAAGACTTCTGATTCCATCAACTCAGGGGGAATAGCACCACAGTTCAACGCAACAAATTCTTTGTCACATCGGTTGCCCAAACCATGCACCGCAAGAGCGCATAATTCTTTGCCAGTACCTGTTTCGCCTTGAATAAAAACAGGCGCATTTGATGAGGCAATGCGGCTAAGTTTATCATATAGTTTTTGCATGACAATCGAGTTGCCTACAAATCCGAGATCATCAAAAGAGACAGCTGTTTTCATCAAACAAACGACCCCTTCATCGCCAAAGAAAGCTGGCGCAATAATTGTGCACTATCGCGGGCCATTTCACACGTGGCTTTCACCCCTTGCTCAAGGCTCCTGGCACCACCGCCATCTTTAAGAACAACGCGAAGAGAAACGGCTGCTTTATGCAAACCCTTTGCCGCAAAAGAAACCGCTAAACCACTAAGTTGATGGGCCGCTTGGCCTAATCCATCCAAATTGCCATCCACATGACAATGTGAAACCTTACGGCTCACCATTTCCATTTCATCGCTAGCTGTTTTTAACAGACTAGACCAATCGCTTGCCGTCAGATCACCACGAATAATCTGCAATTCGAATAGGTCAATCAAGCCAACAGGCTGTGGTTGATTGTTATTTGAACTTTCTAAAATACGATCACTCACTGGCACAGTGCGCAAAACTTTGCCAATTGTTGAATGCAATTGGTGCTTGCCCGCAGGCTTTGATAACGCAACATCAAAGTATTCATGCCAATGAGAAGATTTCTTAGTGTCAGCTAAAAAGGCTGAAAGCGCAATGATTGGCGTTTTTGAAACTTCTCCACCTAAGGTGCGGATTTCGCGCGCTGCAACAACACCATCCATCACCGGCATTTCAATATCCATCAAAATCAGGTCATATGAGCTGTTCTGTACATAATCGAGCGCTTCTTCGCCATGTTCAGCGGCATCAACATTGCAGCCAATGCGTTTAAGTAGTGCGCCTGTTAAAATCCGCGCTGCAGGTGAATCTTCTGCCAACAACACATTTGGCACAGACCCATCCGCGCATTTTAACGGATCAAGTTTAACTGTTTCATTACTACGCAATACTGACGCATCAAAACGCATACAAATACCCACAAACTACTTGTTCAAAACCTTGTCCCCAAACAAAATTTTGAACTTAAACACTACTACTGTTTCAAATATACACAGCAAGGAGTGAAGAAGTCGTTTATGCGCAAAATTTATGCGTAAAATTTTAGCAAATAATTTCTATAAAGATTATTTAGTGCCAAACATCCGATCACCAGCATCGCCCAAACCTGGCATAATATAGCCATTCTCGTTCAAGCGTTCATCAATTGCTGCCGTAACAATTTGCACATCAGGATGCGCTTCAGTAAGGGCTTTAATGCCTTCAGGTGCCGCCAAAAGACAAACAAAACGAATATTTTTCGCACCATTTTCTTTCAAACGATCAATCGCAGCAATCACAGAGTTTCCCGTTGCCAACATCGGATCAACAGCCACACAATGGCGTTCACTCATTGAATGAGGCAATTTAAGATAATACTGAACAGGTTTGAGGGTTTCATGGTCTCTATACAGACCAATAAAGCCAACACGCGCTGATGGCACCAAATCAAGCAAGCCATCAAGTAGACCGTTACCAGCACGCAAAATCGAAACCAAGACTAATTTTTTACCAGCAAGAATTGGCGCATCCATCTCTTGCATTGGGGTTTCAATACGCTTTGTGGTTGTTGGCAGATCATGCAGCACTTCATAAGCAAGTAAATGTGCAATCTCACGCAGCAATTGTCTAAACACCGCTGACGGTGTTTTCTTATCACGCATCAAAGTCAATTTATGCTGAATGAGCGGATGTTGAACGTGTGTGAGATTTGGATGCATAGCAAGCCCTGACATTATTTAATTATTTATTATCAGTTTTTTGTAGCGCGTTTCCTATCCCGCTGAAAACTGTAATTTTGCCAAACGGGCATAAAGTCCACCGTTTTTCATCAAAGCGTCATGATTTCCTTGTGCAACCACCTCACCACCGTCCAAAACAATGATCCGATCGGCATCACGCACTGTCGCCAAGCGATGGGCAATAACCAAAGTGGTGCGATCTTTCATCAGCACTTCAAGGGCCGCTTGCACATATTTTTCGCTTTCAGCATCTAGCGCGCTGGTTGCTTCGTCCAATAATAAAATTGGTGCATCACGCAAAATGGCTCGTGCAATGGCAATACGCTGGCGTTGTCCGCCTGACAGCCGTGTACCGCGTTCACCCACTTGCTCTTCATAACCAGCTGGAAGTTTTTCGACAAACTCATCAACACGAGCAGCTTTTGCCGCTTCAATCACTTCTTGCTTGCTGGCATCTGGGCGACCAAAACGAATATTTTCTAAGATTGAGGTTGAAAACAAAACAGGTTCTTGCGGCACCGATGCAATACGCGAGCGCAGTGCTTCAACATCAGCTTTTTTCACATCCACGCCATCAACTTGAATTGAACCTGATTGTGGATCATAGAACCGCGTAATCAACCCAAATACCGTACTTTTACCAGCACCTGACGGGCCAACAATAGCAACAGTTTCTCCTGAACCAACCTTAAACGAAACATTTCTAAGCGCCAAATCATCAGGTCTGGTGGGATAGGCAAAGTCAACATCGCTTA
>JAMOMM010000345.1 GCA_027067085.1 Hyphomicrobiales bacterium | reverse complement strand
TCAAACGCCACACGGGTTGCATCTACAAAAATAACGGCGCTGGCCATATCAAAAAAGTCGATGAACGCCCCGCCTAAATTGATTGTTGCCATGAACATCAAATAAATAGCGGCTAAGAAAATGACAGGGCCAGCAATGCGATGCAAAACCAAGCGATCAACCTTATCCGTTATGGTTTCAACGCTATCATTGGTTTTTTCAATACCAGCTTGGCTGGCGGTGTGAGCAAAATTGTACCAGCCCTCGGCCAGCACCATATCTCCATCTTCACCCAACTGATCCTCTAACTTGTTGGCAATGATTTTTGCTTTTTGGGCAGCACTTTTGCCGACCATTGATTGAGCCGATGTATCTCCCTCAATCAAGCGCATTGCCACCCAGCGCGGATCAATCTTTCGCGTTGTTAGTTCTGCTTGCATTTCTTCATCAGCCAGCAACATTTGAGTGACTTGCTCAATAGCCACCGCAACTTCGCTGGTATGAGGCATTTGGTTTGGCGCTTGGCTGGCCGTTTGGTTAGATTGCGCAATTGTTTGACGAACTTGCGTCACTAAGGTCGCTATGCCCTGTTTTTTAGCCGCCACTATTTCAACAACAGGTACGCCAAGCTTATTTGACAAGGCTTTAATGTTAAAATGAAGGCCTGCTTTTTTGGCCGCATCCATCATGTTAAGAGCAACAATCACGGGTCGCCCCGTTTCTATCAATTGAGCGGTCAGGTAAAGATTTCGCTCCAGATTTGTTGCATCGACAATATTGACGATTACATCAAAACCTTCACTGACGATTGCATCGCGAGCCAATGTTTCATCAAGCGCTTTTTCATCTGCATCTGGGGTTGGCTGCAATGTGTAGACACCTGGCAAATCTACGATGTTAAGTAAGCCTTGATTGTCTTTATATTCGCCGTACTTGCGATCGACGGTTACACCTGGCCAATTGCCGACCCGTTGGCGTGATTTTGTTAGTATATTAAAGAGGGTTGTTTTTCCGCAATTTGGATTTCCAGCCAGTGCAACTTTTGGATCTGTTCCAGTGATAGTTTCTGATTTATCAGAACCTTCGTGACATGAACTTGCCATTTAAAACTCTTTAGACTGCAGATTTTAAAATTACTCTGCGCTAGCTGAAACCAAAATATTTTTGGCTTGAGCTGGTCCTATTGCCAAACGCAAACCCTGAATACCAACGACAACGCCTGCCCTGTTCTTTTGAATAATGTTGATGGTTTTACCAACCCGCAAACCAAGATCAGCTAGGCGACGCGATTGAGATTTATCAGACTTAATTGCACGGACGATCAACTTATCGCCTTGGCCTGCAAGGACCAACGGCATTGCTGGTTTGCTTAAAAATGAAACCCTTGTAGGGTCAGATTCGAAATTACTCACTTGCGTATGAAAATTCATTTTGAATAACCTTCGATTAAAGCCAAAGCTGTAGTTTGATCTAGATCAAACTAGTTGCGAATGATTATCAATTTCATACCTTATTTAAGAATGGCTCGCAATCAAAACCTTACGACAAACTGTCACATTATGATTTCATCGTTAAAATTGGTTGGTTTTCGTAGTGATAACTAACTCTAGGTACAAAAAAAGGGTCGGACAGTGCCGACCCTTTCAATTTACGTAGAACCTAAAGTTTTTAAACTAGCCTTTAAGCCAATTTAGCACTGTGTCTGCATCTGAAACTTCAAATGGATCTGCACCGTGGTTGTCTTCAAAGCCATCTTCAACAAACATTTGTTTGATTTCACTGTCGTCGACAACCATTGCGTAGCGCCATGACCGCATACCAAAGCCAAGATTTGACTTTTCAACTAGCATGCCCATTTTGCGCGTAAATTCACCATTGCC
>JAMOMM010000344.1 GCA_027067085.1 Hyphomicrobiales bacterium | reverse complement strand
ATCAGCATCTAAAACTTGCGCCGTTTCACCGCCCTCAACCCCTTGCCATTCACCAAATGATGATGAAATCAAGCCAGCCGTATCCAGCACGTTCATGTTCAAGCTGCCTTTATACTCAGCGGTTTTGCCCACCATATTGAGCGCAGCAATGCGGCCATGCTCTGTGGCGGTGGGTTGAATAGCATGCACCGACCAGCCATTGGTTGAAAAATCAAGCCCTTGAGCGCAATCGCCCGCTGCATAAACATCTTCAACACTGGTTTGCATAAACTGATCGATCTTGATGCCTTCATCAACATCAATACCACTGCCCTCAACAAAGCCTACATTAGCGCGCACACCTGTTGCCACAACAACCAAATCAGCATCTTGCGTTTTACCACTATCAAGAGCAACACTCAGCTTGTCACCATTTTGCGAAAGACCATTAACCCGCGTTGAGGTTAAAACCGTCATGCCTTTATTTTGGCACCAGTCTTTGACCATGTTGCCCGCTGTTTCGTCCATCATTCGTGGCACCATGCGGTCTTCTGCTTCAACCACGGTCAAATTAGCACCGCGCGCTGCTAAAGCTTCTAAAATAATGCAACCAATAAACCCAGCGCCCATTAAAACAATCTCAGACCCTTTGCCCGCAAGTTTTGCAATCGCATCGGTATCATCCAATGTCCAGCAATGATGAACGCCTGGCAAATCCAAACCATCAATTGGCGGGTTAACAGGCGAAGCCCCTGTTGCAATCAACAATTTTCCATAAGTAACCGTGCCACCATCAGCCAGCTTTAATGACTTGGTCGCTGTATCAACACTTTCAACCATACCGTTCTGAACAGTGATTGATAGATCATCAAAATATCCAGCCGTTTTGCGCAAATGCGTTCCCGCATTATCAATCTTACCCGTTAAAACATAGGGAATAGCCATGCGAGAATACGGCGCTTGGTTTTCACCCGATAACATCAAAATCGACCCCTTGGCATCATTTTGACGTAAAGTTTCAGCCGCAGCTACAGCGGCAGGGCCAGCCCCAACGATCACATAATCAATGCTCATATCGCGCTCTCAATCCGTATAGGTTTCGTAAAGTTTTCAAAAAAAGGAAAAGACGGGAGAAATTCTCCCGCCTTAAATTTTATCGTATTATGACAAACCAAAACGCTCTAAGGTTTCAGCTGTTGGAACACCTTCTGCGCTCCAGCCACGTGCCTCATAATATTCAGGCAACATTTTACCAAGCTCGCTCACTTTACCTTTAGCAGGTCCAGTTTTCGCTGCATCTTTCAGCAAACGCTTAGGCAACGTGTCATCAGCCGCCGTTAGGCCAGCAGCTAAGTTAAACTGACGTTCCATATTCCAAATACGTTCGCCAATTTCAAGCAAGCGCTCGGTTGTCCACTCACCTTCGCAAGCAGCATCCATTTGTGGCGTAAGATCATCAGCCGTCCAAGCAAAGGTTGTAAAGATACAAACACCTGCTGAATCAAATGCAGCCGTTGCATCCTGAAACGCTTTAACCAAACCAGCCTTGCCATCAGACTCAAGCGGATCAGTTTTTTCAGGAATACCCAAAATTTCAGACGCAATGGTGTAACCACGAAGGTGACAAGCACCACGGTTTGATGTGGCATAAGCCAAGCCAATACCTTGAATACCGCGACCATCATAGGCAGGAAACTCTTGCCCCTTAACCGCCATAGACAATTCAGGGTGTCCATACTTTTCGCAAAGGCGTTTTGAGCCAAGACCAAGTTCAACACCAAAGCCTTCAACTAAGCATGTTTGCTCAACCATTGTTGTTAGAGCTTCTGCGTTGCCCCACGTTAATTTGACACCGCCAGTGATTTTGTCATCAATAATGCCTTCTTCATACATCTCCATGGCAGCAGCCAAAGTGGCACCAAAAGTGATGGGATCAATGCCATGCTCATTACAAATAAAGTTTGCAAAAGTTAATGCATCTAGATCATTCACACCTGTTGCAGCACCAAGCGACCAAGCCGCTTCATACTCAAGACCACCAGAAGCTTTGTGATATTCAGGGCGATCTTTAACAGTGTAGTGTGTGCGATCAATCGTTGAAACCCGCTGACAAGCAATCGTACAAGCAAAACAAGCTGCATTACTCACAAGATTTGGTTTGCCATCAGATTTGCGTGGCTCGTGCATTGCTTCGCCAGAAATATCATGAGCACCATCAAATTGCACATCTTGATGATTGTGCGTCGGTAGCGCGCCAGATTCATTAATCACATTCATCAACACTTGCGTACCATAAGTTGGCAAGCCTTGGCCTGTCACTGGATTCTCAGCCAAAACAGCTTTACCAGCAGCAACCGCTGTTGCAAACGCTTCACGATCTTTCACTTTAACGCCAAGCGTACCGCGAAGGGCCACCGCTTTAAGGTTCTTAGAACCCATAACCGTACCAACACCAGAACGTCCAGCCGCACGGTCCATATCATTGATGATACAAGCATATTTAACGCCCTTTTCACCCGATACACCAATAGAAGCAACACGAATAAACTCATCACCATGTTTGGCTTTAAGACCTTCTTCGGTATCCCAACAAGATTTGCCCCAAAAATCAGACGCGTCAATCAATTGTGCATCATCATCTTGAATGAACAAATAAACAGGTTTTGGTGATTTACCTTCAAAGATAATCATATCCCAGCCAGCATTTTTCAATTCATTACCGAAAAAGCCACCAGAGTTAGAACAAGCAATCGCGCCTGTAAGCTCACCTTTTGTAATGACCGAATAACGGCCCGCTGTTGATGCATTAGTGCCTGTTAAAGGCCCTGTTGCCATAATCATTTTATTTTCTGGTGAAAGCGGATCAACCATTGGATCGATTTCTTCCATCAAATATTTTGTGCCCAGCCCACGTTGGCCGATATATGTATGCGCCCAATCCATATTGAGCGGTTCAGATACACACGTACCTTCAGTTAAATTCACTCTTAGGAGTTTTCCTGCCCAAGCCATGATATATTCTCCCTAAATTAATACTGCCAAATTACGCAGATTGTGTGCCAGCGTCAGTTTTTGCCGCCCATGCACGCATTTTGTCAAAACCAGTAGTATCTGCGTTAATGAAAGTAATCGCGTCTGTTGGACACGCTTTCACACAAGCAGGATCGCCACCACAAAGGTCGCATTTAATCACTTTACCACTGTCAGCATTGTAATTTACGGTTCCAAATGGACAGGCAATTGTACAGACCTTACAGCCCACACAAAGCGCATCTTCAATAACCTTGGCACCGTTCGCATCAATTTTAATTGCATCGGTTGGGCAAGATTTTTGACACCATGCTTCATCACACTGTGTACAAGTATAAGGGACATAGCGCCCTTCATCTTCAAATCTAAAAACTTGAATCCGCGATTTCATCGGGTTGAAATCACCACCATGTTCATCTGAACATGCCAGCACGCATTGATAGCACCCGGTGCAATTATCGGGATTTATATGCAATGATTTTTGCAAAGTTCTTCCTCCTAAAATATTTTTTGATCTTTTCTATGAAGATTCAGACGACAGCTTAAAACACATTCATAGAAATGCAACCGTAATTTTAGTATAATGGCGCAAAGGCTTTCACATTTTTATGCATTGACATAAATTAGTCGATTGCAGACTATCAATTAAACAAAAACAATGAAGAATATTCCGTATGCCTCAGATTAACATCAAGCTCTTTGCTCACCTTCGTGATTTCATGCCTGAAAAAGGCATTAGAGGGTCTGCACCTTATACCTGCCCAGATGACAATACTGTAAATTCAGTTTTACGCACATTGAATGTACCGTTAGAGCACTGCCACCTCGTGCTTTTAAATGGTGTGTTTATTATACCCGAAAATCGCGAGTCCAAAAACATGGTAGAAGGCGACACATTAGCTGTGTGGCCCCCCGTTGCGGGAGGGTGATTTTTTGCTACTTGGAAAGGCTATAGTTTGACAGAAAAAAAGACCGCCGAAATTCAAGTCAAAGACATGACCACCACGCGCAATGAGTTTTTCCGCAATCTAAAAGTAGCGATGCGCGGCATTCCTTATGAGGTCGATGGCGATCACATTACAGCAGGCGAACCAAACGATATCATCAACTTGGATTTGCTCGCCTTGCCGCCGCGCGAAATTGGCCCAACCGTCAGCTTTGAGCGCTGGCAGCTCACCATTTCATTCACCACCCAATCAAATGATGAGCGCACAAAGTTCATGCACACCTTCGATCGCGCCTATCATCGCGGCGGCGGGTAAGGCCAATGGACACAACACCTTTAAACCTTAGAAGACGTTCATTTCTCAAACTATCTGGCCTTGGTCTATTTAGCCTAGTTGGTGGAGGGTACATCGCCGCCCGCCTCACAGATGGCACTGCAAAAGCATTGCTACCAAAAGCAACCAATTTATCGCCAGCCAGTCAGCAAATGCTCCTCAAAATATTCGATGCAATTTTATGGGACATGATGCCAAAAGAACAAGATCCCCTGCTCCTCACCAGCGCCATTGCCACGCTCGACAAAGGCATTTCAGCCCTGCCGCCTGCAATTCAAAAAGAGCTTATTGGTTTATTAGACATGCTCACCTTTGCTCCCTCACGCTTTGCACTAGCTGGCCGCTGGAGCGGGTGGGAAAATGCTTCACGTGATGAAGTTTCAGCTTGGCTCATCGCCTTGCAAACTTCATCATTTGAATTGCGCCGCCTGATCTATATCACCATGCATGACATTTCAACTTCCAGCTTTTATGCTAATCCGCAAACATGGTCACTGGTTGGCTATAACGGCCCCTTATTGCATGGGCCCGGCCCAGAAGTCTGAGCAAGAAGGCTAAAGGAATTTCACTATGTCAATTATGTCAAAAAGAAACCTGCTCGATGCCTCAACTCTGACCGCAGATAGAACCTACACTACAGATGTTGTCATCATCGGCACGGGTGCGGGCGGCGGCTACACGGCAGAAGTTCTGACCAAAGCTGGCCTAAAAGTAATTATGGTTGAAGAAGGCGCATACCACACCGCCAAAACTTTTTCACAAAACGAAGCCGAAGCAACGGCCATGCTTTACCAACAAGGTGGCGCTCAAAAAACCAAGGACAAAGGCATTGTCGTCTTACAAGGGCGCTGCGTTGGCGGCGGCACCACCGTAAACTGGACCTCCAGCATCCGCACGCCCGCCAATACCTTAAAGCATTGGCGCGAGCACCACGGACTAAAGGTTTTTAGTGATGACGAGCTAGCCCCTTATTTCACCGAAGTTGAAAAGCGCTTAAACATGAACCCGTTTGAAGAGTTTGAACCAAACGCAAACAATTCAATTCTTGCTAAAGGCTGTGCGGCACTGGGTTATGAATGGCACCGCATCAACAGGAACGTAAACGGCTGTGCCAACTCTGGCCTTTGCGGCCTTGGCTGCCCCATCAACGCCAAGCAATCCCAAATGGTCACCACCATTCCTTGGGCGCTTGATAATGGCGCCATGCTCATCAGCAAAGCCCGCGCCGATCGCCTCATCCACGATGGCCAGAAAATTTCCGCCGTTGAAATCACCGCTCTTGACACCTCAGCCGTCAACGACACAAATCATAAAATCACCATCACAGCCAAGCACTTTGTCATCGCGGCTGGTGCAATGCGCAGCCCTGCCCTTTTGATGAAATCACAAATTCCCGATCCTTCCTCAATGCTCGGCAAACGCACTTTTTTACACCCCGTTATCGCCGTTGCGGCCGAATTTGAACACAAAATAGATGGGTTTTATGGCGCCCCTCAAACCGTCAACTCGCACGAATTTTTATGGCCAAAACAAACGTCGAAAAATCCAAACGACAACAAAATGGGTTTTAAACTCGAAACTATTCCCGTTACGCCAATGCTAGCTGGCGCCTTTTTTGACAAAGGAATTGGCAAAAGTCACGCCAGCCGAATGAAAAGCCTTCCTCATCTCAATGTTATCGATGCCCTATGCCGCGATGGTTTCAACGATACAGAGGCGTGTGGCACGGTCGAAATAGATAGTAATGGCAACCCAACCCTCGATTATCCGATCACTCAAACCCTCATTGAAACCGCGCGTAATGTCATCGACAAAGTTTTCGAAATTCAGTTTGCAGCGGGAGCAAAAACCGTCAGCGCTTGGCACATCGACAACCCCAAATTCACCACTCTTAAAGCCGCAAAATCATGGCTAAAAACCGCTGACTTAGGCCTTCTAAAAGGCATGTACGGCTCTGCTCACGTCATGGGTGGTTGCCAAATGGGAAAGGATGAAAAATCAGGCGTAGTTGACACAAACGGGCGACATTTCACCATCAAAAACCTATCAATCCACGATGCCTCAATCTTCCCCAGCTCAACAGGCGTAAACCCCCAACTCTCCATCTACGCCACAACCCTACGCAACACAAAAAACCTAACAAAACACCTAACTTAACCTCAGCTAAGGTAACGGCTAGGCAGATACATTTAGGTTTTTGGTAGCGGGAGAGGGAAACGTTACTCAATACCGTAAGTCATTGATTTGTATCACTTTATATCTTCGATTATTGTAACAAAGGTACCAGCAAAAGGTACCATAATATGCAAAAAAGGCAAGCCAAATTGGCAATTACCTAAACGAATGAACCATGGTGCAATGGACGTTTGCCACTATCTATTAATTCAAGGAAAACTTTCGTCTTTCTATTTAAAATTGGTTACAACAATTCTCAAACAGGAGCGGACGATGACAGATAAGCCCAAACAGGAAAGTCGCAAAAAACCACGGATTTATATAGTTGCTACATTACGAAATGTAGCATGTTTGTGTAGCCGTTTAAAATGAATTGTCGGCGTTTTACGGAGTAGCTTGCATATCAGTTTAATTCATGCCATTTGGGTATCAGATTAAGTTATACTTCATGAGTAGGGATCGCTTACTTTTCGAAATATTCTAATCGTTAAGTTGATAGCCTTTGTTAAGTCAAACTTACATTGGTGCCAGAGAATGCCAATATTGAATAGTATTAATATAGCTAAAGGATCATACAACATGGAGACAACTGAAGCACAGTTTACGGTTCTAGGAATTGATGTAATTTCCTATTCATTAAAACCTCTCAAGGAGCAAGTGCAAGCGCAGGAAACTCTCGACAGATGTTTAAGGCAAGCATGTGATAAACTCTGGCCAGAAGATGCTAGTAAATTACATTGGATCGATGCTGGTGATGGAGGGTTCCTTCTCGCATGCGGAGACGAACTCTCAGTCGTTGGTATTGTCGCAGATTTTCATACTAGAATGCAAGACGCAACTCAGATGTGGAAAAAAGAAGATAGAATTGAGTTAAGGTATGCCTTGCATACTGACAGAATAAAAGTCTGGAAAGCCAGTTGGGGCAACAAATACACTGGCCATGCAATAAACAATTGTGCAAGACTACTTTCAGGGATGAATAAAAAACAAAAAGGGCAAGTTGTTTGTTCCGGTGAGTTTTATGATTGTATTAGTACTTTTGGAAACGAATCTGTTGTTGCAACTCGATTGAACAACTTTGTGGATAAACACAATTTTTCCCATAAGGTTTACAACCTTGAACGAACCCCTGGGTTTGGTGTCTCGCCTTTAAGTAGAGAGCTCCATGTTGATCCACTCGCTAACTAAATATACTATTCAATATAAAGCTCGTTCAAGTGAGCGTAGCTTAAAAATTCTTCTAAATTTTTTATATTCTCTGAACGGAACTGAATAATTCCATTATTACTAAATCTACCAGATTCAAATGGACTGGAGAATGGTCGAATACCAATTTTCCGTGCGGAAAAGTTAGCTCGTTCATCTTCCAAGAACTCTGCATCGGCAATATCGGTTCCATATAAAGTGATGGACTTAAGAGAAGTCCCATAGCCTGGTATATCTGCTAGGTAGTATGTAATCGCATAATCACGAACTTTTTCGATCAGGAGCTTCTGCGTTATTTTTTGTATGTTTATGATTTTTCGGTTTAAGTTCGGCCTATTTTTGTAATTAAAATAATTAATCACAGCATCTGTAATTATATGCATAGCCGAAACAATGATAACTGTTCCATTTCTTGAGTTCACCCTCACCTTAAACTTATAAGTATACGGTCCCTCAAACATCATTCTTTCTTTATCGTGATCCACAACAGCTTTAGTGCTATTGAAAATATAATCCTGCCATAGGCCTTGGAGTTTATTCGGCGCAGCAGTGTCCACTTGAAAGTCTTTCGCTGACGAGATGGCATCGTGTAATTGTTGCCGGTAGTCAGTTGAACCGTTGTTTTCAGAGTACCCATTCCAATTCAAAATATATCCGTATAGCTGGGGCATTACTCATCCTCGTTATTTATTTCGTCGAACTGCAGGTTGAATGCTAGTTGACAGAAAAGCCAAGCAGATATGGAAGCATTTGGATCATTATCTCGTGAAAAATCACGTAAAAATAGAAGTGGGTTGGCAAAACTCTGAGGTACTTCTGGAACATTACTACTATGAAAAACACCTTTTTTTGCAGGGTACTGATATTCTATTCTTTGTGAAGTTGTTTTTTTTAACTTTGATTTTATTTTCACATAACGGGGGCTTCGAACAGAAAATGGATCGATTGAACAATAATGTTTCAAAGCTTTCGACTTAAAAATAGCATGAAAAATCGAAATAATAAACCTTGATCGCAAAATTTCAGATTTGAGGCCATCGACATAAGATGCGTCGGCAAATTTAGCATCAAGCTTGTCAACGAACGATTTTATTTTCTCTCTGAAGCTTGGGATTTTCAGAACTTGTTCAAAATCCCCAATGGCCTTAACATGAAAGTCATCATACTCAAAACGTGCGGCGGCAAGAGCAGTAACCGTTCTTTCGATATACTCATCAAGTTTATCATTGATGGATGGCTGAACAGCCCATGATTGCCAAACATATTCAATATATTCTTGTCCCCGCGATCCATAGAAATGATAGAAATCAAAAATATGCACCAACACCTCTTCAATTTGCCGGGAGTTTTTCTTTGATGAAACTTTCATCAGCCCCCCCCAATCGATAGTTGTTTTCCGTATATCATTTACTTCCGTGTCTCTGCTTTTGCCTTCCATTTCTTTGTATACTAACGTAATCGTCAAC
>JAMOMM010000343.1 GCA_027067085.1 Hyphomicrobiales bacterium | reverse complement strand
ATACCCAACCCCAACAACAATGATGGACTTTTGTTTTCTAAGTTTTTCAATCGAGCGATCATAAAACCCACCGCCATAGCCAAGACGATACCCCGTTTTATCAAATGCCAGCAAAGGCACAAGCAAAACATCTGGTTCTAACACAGGCGCGGTCTCAAGTGGTTCCAAAATACCCCACGGGCCCGCTTTGGTCTCATCGCCCACAAGCCACTGGCGAAACTCAAGTGGGCGAGCGTTACCAACGATAACGGGTAAGCAAGTCTTCCAACCCGATTGAGCAGAGTTTTCAAGCAACTCAATCACGCTAATTTCACTAAGATAAGGATAAAACCCAGAAACAATTCTCTTCTTTGCATCGCCCAAAAAATCCAAGCCAAAACCAGCTAGTTTTATACCCGCTGTTGTTTGCAATTCTTTGTGAAGTTTGGCGCGTTTAGTACTGGCCGTTTTGCGGGCTTGGTTCTTATCAATTGACAAAACGACACCTGAAAATGAAAATAATAAAAGCCACCACGGCCGTGGGAACGCAAGATCCCGAGTCCCTACTATTGTAGGTGGGCGCCGTATGCACAAGACCACAGTCGAGCGCAGGGACAGCTCCCTATCGGTAATTATAGGCCTCTGAGAAAGTGTTTCCTCACAAACCGGGCAGCCAACTTAGTATCTAGTGGGTTTCAGGTGCAATTGAAAGGCCTTTACGCCAAGTGGTTTATTTTATTGCCCCATTTCGCGGGCCAAAGATTCAACCCGTTGGGCCGCTGCATCAAGACGGCTGGCCAATTCACTATCAGATCGATCACCAGTTCGGCCCGCCGCCGTACGTGCCTGACGCAAGCCTGCAACTTGGTCTTCTAATTCTTCAACCCGTTGTAAAGTTTCAGATAACCGATCAGCAATCACCAATCCTGCCATTAATAACAAGCGAATATCACCAACTTGACCAACAGCGCTTTTGATTTTAGCCACTTCAGCATCAAGCACAGTGCCTAAATCGCGCAAATGTTCTTCTTCACCATCATTGCATTGCATGGTGTAGGAATGCTCATTAACGCTTAAAATCACTTGACCCATTATCATCAATCCTTTTGCCGCAATGGTATTAAACCAGCTAAAATCTAGCCAATAACTCGTTGAATGCGTACCATTGCATGGTCAACTCGCTTTACCGCCTGCCGATTTATCTCTGCCAGCTCATCTGCTTTTTCTCGCACTTGAGCAAGCTCAGCTAAAACCTTTTTATGATCCGTTTCCAAGGCCATTGTCTTGTTTGATACAGAGACCAGTTTGGCCTCTTTATCATGCACAACGACCAACGATTTTTCCAACTTATGTAAAGCTGTTTCAAACCGTGCAATTGCTTGTTCTACTTTTGAAGTTCCACCCATTGCCCACATCTTTCCCGCAAAAATAATTATCGCGAATCAGTCACCCTTATTTATAGCACACTCGTTACACCGAACTCTCTCATTGGACTACCACACGAATTATCACATGAGGCATCGCCCGATTTTTACCTCGCATCGCTGGAAAACAAAACGCTTTCATCGCCAGTTTTCCATTGTGGATACTTTTGCAAGATGTTCATAAACAAATCAGATTGCAAATGCCCTTCAAGCCAACCTTGTAAATTTGACAAATCAAGGTCATCAAACCATTGACGATCAACATTGGCAAATTGGCGAACAAACGGAAAAATAGCATAATCAGCTAACAACCCTTTGGGGCCAAACAATTGTCCATTGGCTTTTATACGTTCATCAAGTTCAGTTAAAAACACCACCCCTTGAGCGCGTTGCTCGCTTGTGTCCTCATCAGGGTAACGATTTCCATACTTATAGCGATCAAGGTTTTTCTTAAACGGGCCATCTGCACGCGCTATTAACTCAAACA
>JAMOMM010000342.1 GCA_027067085.1 Hyphomicrobiales bacterium | reverse complement strand
CCTTTGTTTGGTTCTTCACCCCAACTTCCCCTCAATCACATACCGCAAAATCTCCACTACCTGCTCGGGTGTTTCAACCACGGCCAATGCGGCGCGGTCGATTTCTTTTAGGGGGTGTTGATGGTCGGGGCCGTGCATGATTATGAGGGGGATGTCGCGGGCGGCGGCAAAGCCAGCATCAAAGGCAGCGTTCCATTGTTTGTATTGATCCCCGAACCGCACCACGACTAAATCGGCCCGTTCAATAAGAGTGCGGGTGCGAATGGCGTTGATGCCTGCGCCTTTGTTGTCGTGCCAAAACTTTTTGTCCTCAGCGCCCAAAATATTAACGCCGCAATCATCAGAAGCAGCATGGTCGGTGACGGGGGCTGAACAATTAACGGGCAAGCCCGCAGCTTTGATACCGTTTTCGATTTGCTCTCGCCAATCGGTGTGAATTTCGCCTGATAGATAAACTTCAAGTTCCATAATTTTCTCCACTTCCTTTTTTCAATTTGGTTGGTTTTTAATACACCTTTTGCTAGTGAATTTGCTACAAGAAAGCATCGAAACTTGTTTAAGAACATTCCCATGCTCATTGCACACATTACTGATAGCCATATTGAAATCCCTGAAATTGACAACGCTGGCCGCTTGGCGGACTTTGATCGCGTGATCGCTCATATCAAGCAGTTGAAAACAGTGCCTGATTTGGTTATTCACACGGGCGACATTAGCCACTGTGATCGCGCCGAGGAATATCAATTTGCAAAAACTGCAATGGAGCGTATTGGCCTGCCTTATGAGGTTATTCCGGGCAACAAAGACAGTCGCGAGGGTATGGCTGCGGTGTTTGATACGCCCGAACAGTTTGTGCAAAAGTGCGTTGAGACCGACCACTGGAAAATTTTGCTCTTAGATACATTGAGCGCCACCTCGAACATGGGTGACTATTGTGAAGCGCGGTTGGCTTGGCTTGAAGGTGAATTAAAATCAACCGCCAAGCCTGTTGCGATCTTTATGCACCATCCATCATTCGTTATGTCAAACAACCCCTACCCGTTTCAATTCGTAGAGCAAAAAACCGCCGATCAATTCAATAATTTGGTGAGTGGTTTTGAGTGTGTCAAAAGGGTTTTCAGTGGTCACGCGCATCGCAATACCACGGGGTGTGTTGGTAATATTCCCGCAACGACTTTAACCGCCATGTCGCTTGATCGGCGCAAAGGGGAATATGGCGATGCGTTTGAAGGCAAACCGATTTATCAGTTAATTGAATTGGATGATGATGGTGGTTTTCAAACCACCCTACAGGCTTGCGGGTAGTTTAAACTTTCCAAGTTTCAGATTTTCCATCACTTGCACGGCACCAGTAAAATCTTCGCCCTTGGTGTAGGCGCTGTAGGTAATGATGGTTGGAATGTCGGCAGCAAGGCTAGAGGTTAGGCCGATATGAGAGTCTTCAAAGGCTAAGCATTCTTGTGGCTCAAGCGCCAGTTTTTCCAATGCCAGCAGATAAAGTTCTGGATCAGGTTTGACCTGTTCCACTTCATCGCCGCAACAAATTGCTTTGAAATGTTTGAGCACATCAAGGCCCATGGTCGCGGCAAACAAAGCGTCAACGTTTTTGCGGCTGGTCGAGGTGCAAATGCCCAGCGTCAATCCGTTGGTTATCGCCTTTTTGATTAACGCTTCCACGCCAGGGCGTAGCACCAAAGCGCCTGACTGAACCATTTCTCCATAAATAACCGTTTTTTTTGCATGCATCTGTGCCGTGATGTCGATGAAATCGCCAGCCATCGTTGGTTGGTATTCTTCAATAAAATACTGTAAGCGATTGCGCCCGCCCGCAACCCCTAATAGCTTGCCATAAATGGCTTGGTCCCAATGCCAATCCAAGCCGTAGTCTTCAAACA
>JAMOMM010000341.1 GCA_027067085.1 Hyphomicrobiales bacterium | reverse complement strand
CGTATTGTTATTGTTATTGGTTCCTGTTCTGGGAGATCAAATTTCAAATTTTGTTTCAAACTTGCCCGCCAATATCAAAACCCTCAACACCCTGTTCAATGATTTGGCGCCGCAATGGCTCAAAGAAGCACTGGCCAGCCAAACCAGTGAGTTATCGGGAAATGCGGGCGAGCTAACCTCCAAAGTTGCAGGTTGGGCGGGTGCTGTTTTGACCTCGGTTCTATCGGGTGGTATTGCGCTGGTGAATGTTATTTCGCTGCTCGTCATCACGCCAATTGTTGCATTCTACATGCTCAATGATTGGGATCGTATGATCGCCATTGTCGATGGTTGGTTGCCACGCGATCAGCTGGGCCAAATTCGTGGTATTGCCAAAGATATGGATGCAGCCATGGCTGGCTTTATTCGCGGGCAGGGCACCGTGTGTATGATACTGGGTATTTTTTATGCTATCACGCTGATTGGTGTTGGTCTTAAATTTGGCTTACTTATTGGCTTAGCCGCAGGATTTTTAAGTTTTGTTCCCTATGTTGGCTCAACTGTTGGCGGCGTTTTATCCATCGGCATGGCGCTTATTCAGTTTTGGCCAGACTGGACCTTGATTTTGATCGTTGTGGCAATTTTTGTCATCGGTCAATTTATGGAAGGTAATTTTTTATCGCCAAAACTTGTCGGTGGTCGCATTGGTTTACACCCCGTGTGGTTGATGTTCGCCTTGTTTGCCTTTGGTTATTTGTTCGGCTTTGTTGGCTTATTACTTGCTGTACCTATGGCCGCTGCCGTTGGCGTTTTAACCCGCTTTGCGCTGAAGCAATATTTAGCCAGCAAGCTGTATTTAGGTAAGACTCCGCTGCAAATTGAAACCAGCGAACAAGTGGATTCTGAAAGTTAACGATGGCAAAAAACGCCAATCAATTATTGCTGGATTTACCTTTGCGGCCAGCTCTTGGCCGTGAAGATTTTTTTGTAACAACGGCCAATCATCAGGCCGTCAACGCCATTGATAAGTGGCCAGACTGGCCCAATCCTGTGTTGGTTCTAAGTGGTCCTTCTGGCAGTGGTAAAAGCCATTTAGGTCAGGTGTGGCGCATGGCGACAGGGGCTGCAAAAGCAAGCCCGCAACAGTTAAACATCGACGATTTGCCCACCTTAATGGAAAAAGGTGCTTTGTTGGTTGAAGATTTACCAGGACCAAACCTTGATGAAACGGCATTGTTTCATTTGATTAATCTCGTTCGCGAGCATAAGGGCTTTTTGTTGCTGACAAGCAAGCAACCCGCCGCGTCGTGGAAAATCTCCTTGCCCGATTTGTCATCGCGGTTAGCGGTTGCAGGGTCTGCTCGGTTAAATGAACCAGATGATGATTTATTGCGGGCAATCATTATCAAGCAGTTCTCAGATCGCCAACTATCAGTCACCGAAGATACCGTCAGTTTTATGCTGGCGCGAATGGAGCGCTCAGCTCAAGCGGCATGCGCTCTTGTCGATAAGATCGATACTTTAGCCATGCAACAAAAAGCTAATATTACAAAGCGCTTTGTTTCAGGGATTTTAAACGCTTAAATGCTATAGTATGGGCAGGATTGAATGGCCACTAAAGAGCCAGAAAACTTGGCTAAAATACTTGGCTAAAATACTCGGCCAAAATACTCGGAGCGTAAAACTTTAGACATGATCGATATAAAAAAACTCACGCTGGACCATCCAAAACGGTTTATTAACCGCGAAATTTCGTGGCTGGAGTTTAATCAACGGGTACTAGAGGAAGTTGAAAATACCAATCATCCCGTGCTTGAACGGTTGCGGTTTTTGTCTATCTCGGGGTCAAATCTTGATGAGTTTTTTATGGTACGGGTCGCGGGCCTTGCGGGCCAAGTGCGCCAAAACATCATGGAAA
>JAMOMM010000340.1 GCA_027067085.1 Hyphomicrobiales bacterium | reverse complement strand
CCATGGTTCATCTCCTTGGTTTGATGAACCAACGATAGCCTGACAATATTTAGTGAGCGTTGACTTGAGTCAGTTGTAAAGCGGTTCTTAATAAGAAATCACAAGACGCCGAATAAACGACAGCATCGCTCGCATTGGTCATTGTTGCTCCCCAAATTCTGTATTGTACAGGCCGTAATGTCCCCGCTTGAAGAAAAATTTGTCTTCCTCAACCAGAGAAAGATTAAGTCGCATCAAGTAGTTGGTGCTCACCTCGCCAACCTTAACACCATCTACCAGGTAGATCTTGTTTGCTGGTTTTGTGTATTTCAGTTTGGAAATACTGGCCCCGCGCCTACAGGCGGCAAATCCCTGGTCGGCACCATTTTTAACATCAAGATTAAACCTTACTTCGTTCACAGGTTCATTGAGTTCGTAAGGCGGTTCAGCCAAGTTTGTAGAATAAGGAATAAGTCCAATAATACCAGTTCGGGCATATTGGCTCAGTAAAGCACCACCACCACCTGGACGTCGAATACCCAAACCCCATTTATTTGCTCCGCCAGCCGTAACAAGAGATCCCCGGTAGTTTTCATTAGTTCTGCCATACTTTGCTAACCGACTTTTATATCGTTTAGTCCATACCTTGCTTTTTTCCACGCCAGCCTTTTTCTGCAGTTGAATAAGCTCATCAATATTTTCAGCTTTAGGAACCCAAAATTTGGGTCGGTCTTTGGGCCACCATGACCTGATGACAGGCTTCAGATTGTCAGGAATTGGGACACGATAGACATATTCGCATGCTACACTGCTGCGCGAACGCGGATCTTCGACTGGATAATTTCCCCCATGAAAAAAACTTTTCATACCATTTCTGGCAAGTGGTACAATATTGGCCGTTGCAGTAGCTTTCCAGTTCTCAAAATATTGTTTGTCAACTTCTTCAATAGTTGCCTTTTGAAAGGTCAGCCGTGAGACTGGTTGATCATAAGCCCGCTCAGTTAAATAAGCCGTCATATGCTCAAGGTCATCGGCATCTGGCGCAAAGAAAATAGCCGGAAGGTAATTATGAGGGACGTTTTTTTTCAAGTCTGCATTACAAATCCTCGGCCCCTCAACCAAAACACCCTGACCGCCCTTTGTGCGCGCACCGAACACCAACGGAACACGAACATAACGGATCATCGACCAATCACTTTTTGGCACCCTGAGCCTTGTGCGGCAACCCAGCACAAAATCAACCAATACTGGTTCTTTTTTATCGACAGTTACATTCACTTTAACGCGATAAAATTTTTGATAAACAGGGATTCGCTCTGATTGTTTTACTTCAAAAAAAGTGGTTCGAACCCATTTCGTGGCATCATTCCCTACTTCATTTATCCACAAGCCAATGGCCAGAACAGAGAGAAATGCCCAAATAATTCGCGATTTCGTTTTGCTAGCTAACAAGTTTTCTGCCCCAAATTTTTTGCTGGTTTATTTACTCCACATCAAGCGGCTGCGTGCCTGTTGGTTGGCCATCGCTGGATAGGGTAATTTTTTCAATACGGGCTTCGGCTTGTTTGAGTAGGCTTTGGCAATGAGCTTTCAATTTTTCGCCGCGCTCATAAATGGCAATGGAGTTTTCAAGGTCAACATTGCCCGATTCCATTTTGGCAACGATGGATTCAAGCTCTGCTAAAGCGGCTTCAAACTTCATATCTGCAATGTTAGCTTGGCCATTATTTGTTTGATCTGCCATCTCTATAAATCCTCATAATTGGGCGTGTCACCTTCGCCCGTACCACGCATAAGCGCTTGTACATGAACCCCAACGCTAGATGCAAGGGCGTTAATATCATATCCACCTTCCATCATCGAAATAACCCTGTTGTCAGCATGACGATCAGCAATTTCCATTAGCTTTAAAGTTGCCCAAG
>JAMOMM010000339.1 GCA_027067085.1 Hyphomicrobiales bacterium | reverse complement strand
AGTTCGGGCCTTGTATTAGGTACAACGCCGTTGTGATTTTCAATTAAAGACTGTGCCATGGACATAATATTCTTAGCCTTGGTGCGGTAAAGCCCTATGGTCTTGATATGGTCAATGAGGGCATTTTCACCCAGCTCGAGCATTTTTGTTGGCGTATCAACAATATCAAATAGTGGTCTAGTGGCCTTATTGACGCCGATGTCGGTGGCTTGAGCTGAAAGTGCGACAGCGACAAGAAATGTATAATTATTTACCGAATACAATTCCCCGCGCGGTGCAGGGTCGTTGTTTTGGAATCGAAGAAAGACTTCCTCAATCTCATCAGGTTTGAGCTTTCGTTGGCGTGCCATATTGTCTATCCAAATATCAATTCAAAATTTTGAACGCTAAGTTTGATAGCACGATGTGTCGCGCGTCAAAGTTTTTAATGAGAATCGTGCATAGTTGAATATACTAGTGTGATGATAGATAACAACAAGACGTTTCAATTTAGAGCAGTATTGACTCCAAACAGGTCGCTTTCTCCAAAAGGGTTCGCGATCATTATGTCGTGTGTCGGGTTGGTAAGTTTTGTTGCAGGTGTTATGTTTGTGTCTATGGGCGCATGGCCAGTGTTTGGGTTTTTTGGTTTAGATGTGGCGTTATTATATTGGGCTTTTAAGCGTAACTATGCTGATGGAAACATTCGTGAATTTATCGAATTAAACCAACATGAACTCATTGTGCAGCGATATGTTAAAAATGAGAAAGTGCAAGAACACAAGTTCCTGCGCAATTGGGTTACCCTAGATTTAGCTGAAGACAAGGTGCGCGAGCTCATTGGAGCATTGACGATCCAATGTCATGGTCAAACAACTGAGATTGCGCGATTTCTTGGGCCAGATGAACGCAAAGAGTTTTTCCATGCGCTGCGCCGAGCAATGGCGATTAGCTAAGATGTAAAGCCTACAGCTTTAAGACTTCAACTGATTCAACGCCGCCGTTTTCATCAAGTTGGTAAATCATCGGTACGCCCGTTGCCAATTCTTTGGCTAAAATTTCCTTGTGGGTTAATCCTTCAAGAGACATAACCAGCGCGCGCAAGCTATTGCCATGAGCTGAAACAATAACAGTTTCGCCGTCAAGAACACGCGGTTCAATCGCTGATTTATAATAGGGCATCACACGGTCAGCCGTATCTTTTAGGCTCTCGCCGCCAGGGGGTGGCGTGTCATAAGACCGGCGCCAAAGATGCACTTGCTCATCGCCCCATTTTTTGCGGGCATCATCTTTGTTAAGGCCAACCAAATCACCATAGTCACGCTCATTCAACGCTTTATCAAAAATGGTTTCAAGGTTTGGTTGCTCAAGTTCTTTAAGCATTAAAGTTAAAGTACGTTTGGCACGGGTGAGAACGCTAGTAAAAGCAATATCAAATTTCAAACCTTTTCCAGCTAAAAGTTGACCTGCTTTAATAGCTTCTTCAACGCCAAGGTCAGTAAGATCGGGATCGGCCCATCCAGTGAAAAGGTTTTTTTTGTTCCATTCGCTTTGGCCGTGGCGAACTAGGACGAGTGTTCTTTTCATAAATTTTTCTCGCATTTCAGCTAGAGGTGAATATTTATTCGATACCTAGAACATCAATCATATTGTAAAGCCCAGGTTTTTGATTATTTGCCCAAAGAGCTGCTTTAACCGCACCATTTGCGAAGATGTCTCTGGACTGTGCATGATGACTTAACTTGATTTGCTCATCAGGGCCAGCAAAAATCACATCATGATCGCCAACGACTGATCCGCCGCGCAAAGTAGCAAAGCCGATGTCGCCAGTGGTACGAGCACCTGTATGGCCCTCGCGTGATTTAACGGCGTGATCGTCTAAAGAAATCTCACGGCCATCAGCTGCTGCTTCTCCCAATAATAGTGCCGTGCCTGATGGTGCATCGACTTTATGTTTGTGGTGCATTTCAAGAATTTCAATATCGAAATCTTCATCTAGGGCCGCTGCAACTTGTTTGACCAGCTTTGCCAACAAATTTACACCAAGGCTCATATTGCCTGACTTAACAATGCGTGCATGACGAGCTGCTGCTGCAATGGCTTTTTCATCGGTGGGCGTAAAACCTGTTGTACCAATGATATGAACAATTCTGGCCTGCGCACAAATTTCACTTAGCTCGATGGTTGCGTGTGGGATAGTGAAATCAATGATGCCATCAATGTTCAAGGCAAGCTCTAAAGGGTTGTCGGTAATGCAAATATCAAGCTCACCAATACCAGCAAGGGTTCCCATGTCTTGTCCAACAAGACTGGAGCCTTTTGGTTCAGTGCCGCCAGCAACTTCACAGCCCTCTGTCTCATGTATAATGCGTGTGAGTGTGCGGCCCATGCGTCCACCAGCTCCAGCGATTGCAAGGCGCATATTGCTCATCACGCACCTTCCACAATCATGATATCGGCAATACCAGCATCGGTACGTTTTTCTTTTGCTGCTTGGTATTCTGGCGAGTTGTAACAGGCCAGCGCCGCTTCATAAGAAGGAAATTCAATAATCACGTTACGTGCATGACCATTACCTTCAAGGTTAGTATGTTGGCCGCCCCGCGCAAGAATTTTGGCTTCATACTTTTTAAAAGCGATAGCAGAGCCTTCAATATATTTTTGATATTGATCTGCATTCGTTACCGTTACATGCGCAACCCAATAACCCTTCATAGCCTTATCCTCTTAAATTGCCACCAGTGGCTTTTTCTACCTTGCTTATGACTTTAGCGCAAACGGCTTCGATTTCTTCATCGGTCAGCGTTTTGGCTTTTGGTTGTAAGGTGATTTCAAAAGCAATTGATTTATTATCAGCACCGATTGAATCGCCCACAAAGACATCAAAAATGGCAACATCAGTAATGAGTGATTTGTCAGCACCTTTTGCTGCTTTTTCAATTTTACCCGCTGGTGTATCTTTTGACACTACAAAAGCAAAATCGCGTTTTACTGACATTAAATCTGATACATTAAGGGCTGGGCGAGCTGCAGATTTTTGTTTGCCTATTGGTATGTTGTTCAGAATAATCTCAAAACCAACCAATGGACCCTTAACGCCCATTTTTTCTAATACATAGGGGTGAATTTCACCAAACCAACCAAGTTGATTTTTGGGGCCAAGTTGGAATGTGCCAGAACGACCAGGGTGGAACCATTCAGGCGCGCCTTGTACAACTTGTAGGCTTTGTACTGGGGCACCAGCCTCTTTAAGGGCTGAAATTGCATCGGCTTTAGCATCAAAGCAATCTACGCTGCGTGCTTGTTCATTCCAAGCGCGTGAAATCATATTGCCACGGCGCACACCACAAGCGCGAAGGGTTTCATCTTCAGGCTTGTCGCCAAGATACGTTTGTCCAACTTCAAACAAGCCAACATCAAGTGTTCCACGTGCAACGTTGCGACCAACTGCTGAAATTAGGTTTGGTAATAGTGACGGGCGCATGTCTGATAGTTCAACTGAAATCGGATTGGCTAATTTTACTTCAGGTTTACCACCGCCAAACATCTTGGCTTGCTCTTCAGGTAAAAATGACCAAGTAACAGCTTCACAAAGACCGCAAGTGGCAAGTTTTCGCCGTGTGGCCAACATACGTTTTTGCAAAACTGTTAAAACAGGTACGGCAATTTCGTTAAACCGAGGCAATGCAACTTCAGGTACATTGTCCAAACCAACGATACGGCAAACTTCTTCAACGAGGTCGGCTTCACCATTTATATCTGGACGCCATGTTGGCACCGCGCATTCAAGCCCGTCGTCTTTATCCGTTGTTTCAAATCCAAGTGAATTTAAAATCTCAGCTTGTTTTGTAAGCTCCACATCAAGACCACCAAGAGTTTTGACTCGCTCCCCACGTAAAAAGTACGATTTTTTAACATCAGGTGTTTGCCCTGCCTCTGTTTTATAAGAAACGTCGCCTCCGCAAATTTCTAAAATCAATGCGGTGGCAATATCAACACCCTTATTTAAATAAGTCGGATCGATACCACGTTCAAAACGATAACGAGCATCAGACTGAATGTTTAGTTTACGGCCAGTGGTCGCGGTGCGGATTGGATCAAAGTAGGCACACTCTAAAAACACATCGGTGGTGTCTTCTAAGCAACCAGTTGCCTCCCCACCCATAATGCCGCCAAGACTCTCGGCACTATTATCATCAGCGACAACAGTCATGGTTGGATCAAGCTTGTAAGTTTTACCATCAAGAGCAACAAGGCTTTCACCTTCATTGGCAAAACGAACTTGAATATTGCCACTTACTTTTGCAGCATCAAAAACATGTAACGGACGCGCATATGCAATGGTGACGTAATTGGTAATGTCTACCAATGCAGAAATGGGCCGTAAACCAACGGCCCGAAGCCGACGTTGCATCCAATCAGGTGATGGACCGTTTTTGATTCCTTTAAAAAATCGCCCCATGAAATGAGGGCAAGGTTTTGTATCACCATCAGAAAAGTTGAGTGATACAGTAATTGGGCTGTCAAAGGAGCCTTCAACAGGTTCAATAGACATTGGCTTCAAAGTCCCAAGACCTTTTGCCGCCAAATCACGTGCCACTCCATATATGCCCAATGCATCTGGGCGATTTGGGGTGATGGCAATATCGATGATTGGATCATCAAGGCCAAGAGCCTCAGCAGCCGATGTACCTACAGCAATGTCTTTATCAAAATCAATGATGCCATCATGATCTTCAGAGATCATCAATTCACGTTCAGAACACAGCATGCCCGCTGATTCAACGCCGCGAATGACACCTGTTTGTAAATCTACGCCAGTACCAGGCACATGGGTGCCAGGACCAGCGAAAATTCCAACGAGACCAGTGCGCGCATTGGGTGCACCGCACACCACTTGCACCATGCCGTCTTTGGTCTCCACATCGCAAACCCGTAACCGATCCGCATCTGGGTGTTGACGCGCTTTAATCACTTTGGCAACGCTAAAGTCTTTTAAGACTTCGGCCATATTTTCAATGCCTTCAACTTCAAGGCCTGTGTCGTTAAGGGCAGTACAAATTTCATCTAAAGATGCATCGGTATCGAGATACTCTTTTAGCCATGATAAAGTAAATTTCATGATAGGCCTCCAGCAAGATTGGGAACGTTTAGAGCCGAGAAGCCATAATGCCTTAGCCAGCGTAAATCAGATTCAAAAAACGCCCGTAAATCAGGAATGCCATATTTGAGCATGGCAATACGATCAATACCGACACCAAAAGCAAACCCTTGGACTTTGTCAGGGTCAAGACCGCCAGCGCGAATAACGTTGGGATGAACCATGCCAGATCCCAAAATTTCGAGCCAATCATCGCCTTCACCAATTTTCACCTGACCGTTTTCCCACGTGCAACCAATATCAATTTCCATTGATGGCTCTGTAAATGGGAAATGAGATGAACGGAACCGCATTTTAACGTCATCAAGTTCAAAAATGGCTTTGCAAAATTCTGTTAAAGTCCATTTGAGATGACCAAGGTGAATATCGCTATCAAGGACTAGCCCTTCAACCTGATGGAACATTGGTGTGTGGGTTTGGTCTGAATCACAGCGGAACGTGCGGCCCGGCGCGATAATGCGGATCGGTGGCTCAGTTGTTTCCATCGTGCGAATTTGAACAGGTGAGGTATGTGTGCGTAAAACCTTGCGCGACCCATCTTCGGCAGGGTTAAAATAAAACGTGTCATGTTCTTGCCGCGCGGGGTGCTCATCGGGAATGTTCAATGCGCCAAAATTATACCAGTCAGATTCAATGTGCGGGCCTTCGGCAACTGAAAAGCCCAGATCGCCAAAAATTTGAACAACTTCTTCCCAAACTTGTGAAACAGGGTGGATTGTACCTTCACCACGTTTGCGCGCTGGTAATGTAACATCCACCTTCTCGGTGGCTAAACGCAAATCCATCGCCTTTTTCTTTAGAGCGTCTTTTTGCGTGGCCAGTGCTTGAGATACCCGGCCCTTTAAAGCGTTGAGTGCTTGGCCAGTGGTTTTTCGTTGGTCAGGGTCAAGTTTGCCCATGCCCTTCATCATGGCTGAAATCGTGCCCTTTTTGCCAAGGGCACCGATGCGCACTTCTTCAAGGGCTTGCTCATCGCTGGCTTGATTAACCTGAGCGATTAAATCTTGCTCGAGTTTTTCCAGATCAAGTGTTTCAGTCATAATAGATTTCCGAAGGTTCAATGATAAATAGATAAAAAAATACTGGGCACAAATCAAATTAAACTCAGGAAAGAGTCTAACTGTTCGGGCCCAGTAAAAACAGATGTATGTGGGTGCACTCACCGAAGTGGACACCCATGTGGCGTAAACCTATTGCAACGCGGCTTGGGCTTTATCAACCAAAACTTTAAACGCTGCAGGCTCGTGCACGGCAAGGTCAGCCATAACTTTACGGTCAACCTCAATACCTGCTAATGTGAGCCCGTTGATAAATCGGCCATAAGTCATGCCATGCTGACGGCTTGCAGCGTTAATACGCTGGATCCACAAGCTACGGAAATTCCGTTTGCGCTGGCGTCTGTCGCGGTAGGCGTATTCACCCGCCTTCTCCACTGCTTGTTTAGCAATTTTGATGGTGTTTTTGCGACGGCCATAATAGCCTTTGGCTGCTTTAATTACTTTTTTGTGACGGGCGTGGCCAGTCGTTCCACGTGTTGTACGTGCCATGATCTAAACTCCTAAAAATACGTGTAAACTGGCAATTAGCCGTTTGGTAAAAACTTGCGAACGATTTTAGCATCGCAGTCTGCAAGGATTGTAGTACCACGCTGATTTCTAAGCTGTTTATTGGTACGTTTAATCATGCCGTGTTGCTTGTTAGCTTGACTTGCACGAACCTTGCCAGAAGCGGTTAATTTAAAACGCTTTTTAGCAGAGGATTTGGTTTTCATCTTGGGCATTTGCTGTTCCTTAAATAGTAAAGTTTTAGCTTAATGAGCTAACACGGCTGCCCCTTGAACAATTCAAAATGGAAAATTCAAGGCCGGATAGCTCTAAGACGCTGGTATATATGCTGAATAGCTAAAAATTGCAAGCTATTTCAGTCGCTAGCTCAGATAGTCGTACTGAGGCAAAAAGGCACCGCCGACGCTTTGTCAGTGATGCCTTTCTAAAATATTGTTAGTTCGTCATTATTTGCCTAAAAACCAGGCCTTTAACGACAATTAAACCTAGGGTCAGCGCGGCCCTAAGATCATCATCATCTGACGACCTTCCATTTTGGCGCGAGTCTCAACCTTTGTCGTTTCTTCCATGTCTTTTTCAACACGGTCAAGCAAAGCACGGCCAAGGTTAACGTGTGCCATTTCACGACCACGAAAACGGATGGTAACTTTAACTTTATCACCATTGCCAATAAACTTATTGGCTGCTTTCATTTTCGTTTGATAATCGTGCGTATCGATGTTTGGACGCATCTTGATTTCTTTAACTTCGATAATTTTTTGTTTCTTGCGCGCCTCGTTGGCTTTTTTCTGCGCTTGGAACTTAAATTTACCGTAGTCGAGAATTTTACAAACAGGTGGTTTGGCTGTTGGGGAAACCTCAACAAGGTCCAATCCAGCATCTGCTGCAATATCAAGGGCAGCGTTGATGGTCATAGGACCACGCTTTTCGCCGCTTCCATCGATTACTAAAACTGTTTCCGCTTCAATCTTTTGATTAACGCGAGGGCCATCATCGCGGGGTTTGAGTGGCGCTCTATGTGGTCTGCGAATAACAAAACTCCTTTTCTTGTCGCATGTATGTGCTTTGAGTATAACACACTATCAGCCAATATACACCTTGTTGCTCTCCTGCAAGTAAAGAACATGTAAACTTGGCGTTTTATTTTGAGAAATCTGAGAAAATCATGTCAAAAACCTACTTTGCACCTGTACTCGATCCAGATCGAGAAGAAATTACCTTGGCGTACATGCACGATGGTGCACAAGATCGAGAAGACGGGCCTACGGGTTTGTTTTGGCTAGGTGGCTTTATGTCTGACATGGAAGGCTCCAAGGCTTCATTACTAGCCACACTTGCCAAGGCGCAAAATAGACCTGCATTGCGGTTTGATTATTCTGGTCATGGTCAATCAGGAGGAAAATTTGTTGATGGAACAATTTCTAAATGGCTAGATGAAACATCGCAAATGTTTCTGGATCATACCATAGGTAAACGAATAATTGTTGGCTCAAGCATGGGAGGCTGGCTTGCAACACTGTTGTATAAAAATATAGCTGAAAATCACCGCGATCAGTTGCACCGAATTGCTGGTCTGGTTTTAATTGCCCCCGCGCTGGATATGACTAAAGATTTGATGTGGGATGAGTATGATGAAATCATTCGTCAGGAAATCACTAGCCAAGGGTTTTATGCCGAACCAAGTGAATATGGCGATGAGCCGTATATTATCACCAAAGACTTAATTGATGACGGCAAACAACATTGTTTACTTCAAACGGGATTAAAGGTGGATTGCCCAGTGAGGGTTTTGCAAGGAGAAGCCGACCCTGATGTGCCATGGCAGCATGGATTGAAAGTTTATGATGCGTTGGAAGGTTCTGATGTGGTTTTCAGTCTTATCAAGCATGGGGATCATCGCTTATCGAGTTTTGACAATCTAAGACTTATTGAAAATACGTGCACCCAATTATTAGATATTGCTGATATCTAGGGTCAGGACCCTAACCAGCTTTGCCTTTAGATTTTCCAACACTAGGTAGCAAAGCTTTTAATCCCTCGCGATAGGTTGGGTATTTGAGTTTGTAATCGAGTTCAGTTTTGATTTTTTCGTTTGATACTCGTTTTGACTCGGCAAAAAAGCTCAAACCCATCGCGGTCATATCATCAGGGTTAAACTTAATTTCTTGCGGTGGCTCAATGTTCAATAATTCAGCAGCATAAGTCACCACATCTTGCGGCGGCGCGGCCTCGTCATCGCAAATGTTATAGGCCTCACCCGCGCGCGGTGTTTTCATTGATGAAACCAACATGCCAGCAATATCTTCAACGTGAATACGTGAAAAAACTTGGCCCTGTTTAATGCGGCGTTTGGCTTTGCCAGCAACTACTTTTTCCAGTTGATTGCTACCAGGCCCATAAATGCCAGCGAGGCGAAATAGGTGAATAGGCAAGCTGTGAGATTTATATAAGTCCATCCATTGAGTTTCCGCTAGAACCCGTTTTTCGCCGCGCTTTGTAGAGGGGGCAAGACTTGAGGTTTCATCAACCCACTCTCCCTTTCGATCTCCATATACACCCGTTGTCGATAGGT